>CANHNG010000169.1 GCA_947461915.1 Flavobacteriaceae bacterium | reverse complement strand
TTGAACCGCATCAATTCCCGCAAGAAACCCGCCATTATTGTCAGCTATCCCGAAGCACTTTTCGAAAAAGTGGTCACCCGAAAAGAATTGGACAAAAACACCTTGAAAGTGTCCGTTGGCGACAAGGTTTCCATTGATTTTATTAATGAAGTGCTGTTTGAATACGAATTTAAAAGAGTAGATTTTATCACGGAACCCGGCGAATTTTCGGTTCGTGGCGGAATTGTCGACGTGTTCTCCTTTTCGAACGATAATCCCTACCGGATTGAGTTTTTTGGCAACGAAGTCGATAGCATCCGAAGTTTCGACGTGGAAACACAACTCTCTATCGAAAAGCAGCAAAAAATCACGATTATTCCAAATGTCGAGAACAAATTCTTTCAGGAAAATCGGGAGAGTTTCTTGGAATACATCAACAATCAAACGGTACTATTTATCCAGAATACGGATTTGCTTTTCTCAAAATTGGATAAACTTTTCGCAAAAGCCACCGAGATTTTCGAAAACCTGAATGCCACGGTAAACCATGTTGCACCCGAACAATTGTTCTTGAATCAGGCAGAATTCATCAAGAAAAGTTTGGATTTTTCGATTGTGGAATTGAGTTCGAAGCCCATTTATAAAACCAAAATCTCTTTCGATTTTCACATCAAACCGCAACCGTCATTTAACAAACAATTCGATTTATTGCTGAACAATTTGAACGAGAACCATTTTAATGGCTATAAAAATTATTTGTTTTGTTCGAATGATGCCCAAGCCAAACGATTTTACGACATTTTCGAAACTTTGGACGAAGCCAATTCCGAGAATATCAGAAAGCAATACAACACAATTGTTCTTCCATTATACCAAGGTTTTATTGACGAAGAAAACCAATTGGCTTGTTACACCGATCACCAGATTTTTGAGCGTTACCATAAATTCAGCATCAAAAGTACTATTTCGAAGAAGCAAAATATTACTTTAAAAGAATTGACCACTTTGTCCGTTGGCGATTATGTGACGCATATTGATCACGGAATTGGTAAATTCGGTGGCTTGCAAAAAATTCAGGTCGAAGGCAAGACACAAGAAGCTATTAAGTTGGTTTATGCCGACAATGACATTGTTTATGTGAGCATTCATTCGCTGTACAAAATTTCGAAATACAATGGAAAAGATGGGACGCCGCCCAAAATTTATAAACTCGGTTCGAACGCCTGGAAGATTCTGAAACAAAAAACCAAGGCGCGCGTCAAACACATTGCGTTCAATTTGATTCAATTGTACGCCAAAAGAAAAATGGAAAAAGGATTCCGTTTTGCGCCCGACAGTTATTTGCAAAACGAATTGGAAAGTTCGTTCATTTATGAAGATACCCCAGACCAAACCAAATCGACGGCGGAAGTCAAAGCCGATATGGAAAGCGACCGCCCGATGGATCGCTTGGTTTGTGGCGACGTAGGTTTCGGAAAAACTGAAGTTGCGATTCGTGCCGCTTTCAAAGCAGTTGACAACAGCAAACAAGTGGCCGTTTTGGTTCCCACGACTATTTTGGCCTACCAACATTACCGCACTTTCACCGAAAGGTTGAAGGAAATGCCGGTTTCTGTGGGTTATTTGAACCGATTTAGAACCGCCAAACAAAAAGCTGAAACACTCCAACAATTAGCCGAAGGAAAACTCGACATCGTAATTGGAACGCATCAATTGGTCAACAAAAATGTGGTTTTCAAAGATCTTGGATTGTTGATTGTCGACGAGGAACAAAAGTTTGGTGTCAACGTAAAAGACAAACTCAAAACGATAGCTGCCAATGTCGATACCTTGACATTAACAGCAACACCCATCCCGAGAACCCTGCAGTTTTCGTTGATGGCAGCACGCGATTTGTCTGTAATAACAACGCCTCCGCCCAATCGGTATCCTATTGAAACGAATGTGGTTGGTTATAGCGAAGAGCTCATTCGGGATGCGATTTCGTATGAAATTCAGCGCAACGGTCAGGTTTTCTTTGTCAACAACAGAATAGAAAACATAAAAGAAGTAGCGGGAATGATTCAGCGTTTGGTTCCCGACGCCCGAGTGGGAATTGGTCACGGCCAAATGGAAGGCAGCAAACTCGAGGAACTGATGTTGGCTTTTATGAACGGCGAATTCGATGTTTTAGTGGCTACCACCATTATAGAAAGCGGTTTGGACGTTCCGAATGCGAATACGATTTTCATCAATAATGCCAATAATTTTGGGCTTTCCGATTTGCACCAAATGCGGGGTCGAGTGGGACGAAGCAACAAGAAAGCGTTCTGTTATTTCGTTTGTCCTCCCTATTCTGCGATGACGGATGATGCACGAAAACGAATTCAAGCCTTGGAACAATTCTCTGAATTGGGAAGCGGTTTCAATATTGCGATGAAGGATTTGGAAATTCGTGGCGCCGGAGACTTATTGGGGGGCGAACAATCTGGTTTCATCAACGAAATTGGTTTTGACACCTATCAAAAAATAATGAACGAGGCCATTGATGAATTAAAGGAAAACGAATTCAAGGATTTGTATGAAAACGAGGATAGCGGAGCGGAAAAAGAATACGTAAAAGAACTGCAAATCGACACCGATTTTGAGTTGTTGTTTTCGGACGAATACATCAACAATGTCACGGAGCGTTTGAGTTTGTATAACGAACTGGGCGCGGTGAAAAACGAAGAAGACTTGGTTGTTTTCCAGAATAAATTGATTGACCGTTTTGGTCCGATGCCACCAAGAGCCCTAGCGTTGATGAACAGTATTCGCATCAAATGGATTGCCACCCGAGTGGGAATCGAGAAATTGGTGATGAAAAAAGGCAAGATGATTGGCTATTTTGTTTCTGATCAAAACTCGGATTTTTATACTAGCAAACGCTTTCATCAAGTGATTCAGTTTGTCCAAAAAAACAGCGCTATTTGCGTAATGAAAGAAAAGCAAACGCCGGCGGGATTAAGACTTTTGCTGACTTTTGAGAATGTAAAAACGACAAGGAGAGCTTTGGAATTGATGGAGCTATTGGGTGGGAAATCGTAACATTTGGGTATAATAAACGTTACGTATAAACTATTTAAATTTTCAGCAAATTGAATATCTGTTAGTGTTACTAGTGTTTCCTTTAGATTAAAAAATCGACGAAAAATCAATCGTATACATTTTTAAATCAAAATAATTATACTTTTAGACCATTTAGTGGTTATTACCGATTCAACCACCAAATACTCCCATTCAAAACCATGGCAAAACTCACCCAAAGCAAATAAGGAAGGAGCAAATACCCTGCGATGTTATTGATTTTAGCAAATTTCGTATAGGTTTCATAAATCATCAACCAGAGGATGACAATTTCAACTCCAGCCAATAGGGGATTTTTCAACCCAAAAAATAAAAACGACCAAAGTGCATTTAACCCCAACTGCACCGCAAAGAAAATCAATGCGTTTTTAACGGTTTCCTTTTCGTGGTCAATACGATTCCAAACTAGTCCCGCCGCAACTCCCATCATGATATATAGCATGCTCCAAACGGGTGCAAAGATCCAATTGGGCGGATTAAAACTCGGTTTTACCAAGGTGGGATACCAAGTCGTAATGGCCGAACGGGTCACCATGCCTGAAAAATAGCCAATCGCCAAACAAGTCACAACCACAACAAGAATCCGAGTAATCTTATTCATCATTTATTTTTTTTCAAAATTAGTAAAACTTTGAACCAATTCGACAAATAAACCAATCAAGGGTTAAACCAAAAAAAGTATCTTTGCCTAAATTTTTAATTGATGACCTCAACAAACGATTTTATCCCTTCCAGCTATTCCCATTCTTTAGAAAAAGGAAGTTTCTCTTGGAGTGCTCCTAGTAATATTGCTTTGGTGAAATATTGGGGGAAAAAAGACAATCAAATCCCAGCCAATCCATCGGTCAGTTTTACCTTGAATCAGTGCAAAACAATAACCAAACTGGATTTTGTTAAAAAACAAACTAGCGGAAATTTTGCTTTCGACCTGCTTTTTGAAGGGAAACCCAAAGAAGATTTCAAACCTAAAATTCAGAAATTTTTCGAAAGAATTGCAATCTATTTGCCTTTTTTAAAGGAATACCATTTTACGATTGACACCCAGAACACCTTTCCACACAGTTCCGGAATCGCCTCATCTGCTTCTGGAATGGCGGCTTTGGCCCTGAACTTAATGAGTTTGGAAAAAGCATTAAACCCAGAAATGACGGACGAATACTTTTATAAAAAAGCCTCTTTCTTGGCGCGTTTGGGTTCCGGAAGTGCGTGCCGAAGTGTAAAAGGGAGTGTGGTTGTCTGGGGAAATCATGATAACATTCAAGGAAGTTCTGATTTATTTGGAGTGGAATTCCCGAATGTCATCCACAAAAACTTCAAGAACTATCAAGATACTATTTTGTTGGTTGACAAAGGCACGAAACAAGTTTCGAGTACCGTTGGCCATGACTTGATGCACAATCATCCTTTTGCCGAAAGGCGATTTACCCAAGCGCATGAAAACTTGGACAAATTAATTGGTGTTTTCGAAAGTGGAAATCTAGCCGAATTTATCGAAATCGTAGAAAGCGAAGCCTTGACTTTACATGCCATGATGATGACCTCAATGCCTTATTTTATTTTGATGAAACCCAACACGCTGGAAATCATCAATGCAATCTGGAAGTTCCGAAATGAAACAAAAACCCCGGTATGTTTCACGCTAGATGCCGGTGCAAATGTTCACGTTTTGTATCCTGAAAATTCAAAAGAAAAGGTGTTGCAATTTATTAAGGAAGAATTAGTTGGCTATTGCCAAAATGGTCAGTATATTTGTGATGAAATCGGAATTGGGAGTCAATTGATAATTGATAATGGATAATGGATAATTGGTCATTATGGAGAAGAAGAATATTATCAAAGAAAAATCTTTTGTGTTTGCAATAGAAATTGTTACTCTTTATAAAGTTTTAGCCGAAAGAAAAGAGTTTGTTTTGTCCAAACAATTATTACGATCTGGCACTTCAATTGGAGCAAATA
>CANHNG010000168.1 GCA_947461915.1 Flavobacteriaceae bacterium | reverse complement strand
CTCAAGAATTATAATGTACAAAAAGCGTATGAAGGGATTAAGAAAAATTTAATCGCTGGCACTTTTATTCCTTGGAGACAAGGCAACCCTCGATTGCCTATTGATGACATATATCATAAAAACGGCTATTTTCCATCATTAAAAATAGATGAAAAAGAAACAGAACCCAATGTGGACAGCTTTGAGAAAAGACAACCAGTAGCAGTATCCTTAGGGATTACCTATGATTTTTGGGCCTTAGCCGAGCTTTCAAAAGAACTTGGCAAAAAAAATGATTATGCTCTTTTTGCTCCAAAAGCCAAAAATTATAAAACCCTATGGCATCCTGAAAAACGCTTATTTATGCCAAAAGACACTAACGGCGATTGGGTAATGATAGACCCAAAAAATGGGGGAGGAAAAGGGTTTAGAGAATATTATGACGAAAACAATGGCTGGACCTATGCCTGGGATGTGCAACATGACATCGTTGGATTGACGGAATTACTCGGTGGCAAAAAAGGGGCAGAAACGCGTTTGGATCAATTGTTTAGAGAGCCTCTTGATATGGGTAAGAGCGATTTCTACATAAATGGGTCCAATTCCACGGGACTTGTTGGGCAATTTTCTATGGGTAATGAACCTTCGTTTCACATCCCATACTTGTACAACTATTTTGGAGCCCCTTGGAAAACGCAGAAACGTACTCGTTTTCTTTTAGATACATGGTTCAAAGATAATGTATTTGGGATTCCTGGAGACGAAGATGGGGGAGGTATGACGGCATTTGTGGTGTTTACCGCTATGGGTTTATATCCTGTGACTCCCGGTGAACCCTACTATAATATAACAAGTCCTTTATTTGAGAGAACAACAATTAATCTAAAAAATGGAAAAACTTTCGCAATTCTTGCTAAAGGAGCCAGTAAAACCAAAAAATACATTCAAAAGGCTTTCCTCAATAATACTGAAATTGATGCTCCCTTTATAACCCACGCCCAAATAATGTCTGGAGGTGAATTAAGGCTTGAATTATCGGAACTCCCAAATAAAGAATGGGGAAAAAATGCTAAAATTCCGAATTAGTAATTGGAGTAAAAAAATATAAAAAACAATTAATTAGATTAAATCCATGAATTCTAAAAATCATTTCTATTTATTAGTTACAGTACTTATTTTTTCACTGATAAGTTGTAATACGGCATTTGTAGTCACAAATAAAATTCCAAAAAAGAAACCAAACATCTTGTTTATTATGACAGATGATCACGCATTGGCCGCCATTAGTGCTTACAAAGGTTTTTTGGCGAAAGTGGCTCCGACCCCAAACATAGATCGTATCGCTAGGGAAGGGGTACGTTTTAATAATATGATTTGTACCAATTCTATTTGTGGTCCCTCAAGAGCTTCCATTATTACCGGAAAATACAGTCATGTAAATGGTTTTTTTAAAAATGAAGGTGGCGGTGATTTTGATGGTTCACAACAAACTTTTCCGAAGTTACTTCAAAGTGCGGGTTATGAAACAGCTGTAATTGGTAAATGGCATCTAGGAACCGCACCTACAGGTTTTGATTATTATAAAGTATTATTCAATAAAGAAGGTCAGGGTACTTATTTTGATCCTGTTTTCGAAGCAACAGGCAATAAAATTATTGAAGAAAAAGGAAAACATTCTACAGCGGTAATAAAAGAAGATGCTCTTAAATGGTTAAAAAACAGAGCAAAAAAGGATAGTCCATTTATGCTTATGTATCAGTTTAAAGCGCCGCATCGCCCTTGGGAGCCTGGACCTGGTTATGAAGATTATCTAAAGGATGTTAGCATTCCGTATCCAACCACTTTTAATGATGATTATAAAGGAAGAGCCGCCGCAAAAGACGCTTGGATGCGAATTGACGGCCACATGAACAGAAAGGATTTGAAAATTAAACCTCCTAAAGGACTATCAGAAGAACAACTGAATGCGTGGAATAGTTTTGGTAATAATGATGGTGAATTTTGGACGCCGGATTCTACCATGACAGACACCCAAAGAAAAGAGTGGAAATACCAGCACTATATAAAGGATTATTTACGTGTGGTAAAAGGTGTTGATGACGCTGTTGGAGAAGTTTTAAAGTATTTAGATGAAAGTGGTTTAGCCGAAAATACAATAGTGGTTTATACTTCTGACCAAGGTTTTTATTTAGGAGAACACGGATGGTTTGATAAAAGGTTTATGTATGAAGAATCCTTACACATGCCGCTTTTAATGCGTTATCCTAACCATATTGCTGCAGGTACGGTGAGCAATGATTTGCTTTTAAATATAGATTTTGCCCCTACATTATTGAGTTTAGCAGGTATCGAAACTCCTAAAGACATACAAGGAAAGAGTTTTGTACCAGTGCTAGAAAACAAAAAGGATAAACCTCTTAGAGATGCCGTTTATTATCACTATTACGAATATCCGTATTGGCATCATGTACAGCCTCATTACGGAATAAGAACGGAACGCTATAAATTAATACATTATTATTACGACATGGATAACTGGGAGTTATTCGATTTAAAAAAAGACCCTTTTGAAGTAAATAATGTATATGACAATGCAGCAAACAAAGCATTGATTTCAAATCTTAAAACAAGATTGGAAGAATTGAAAAAAGAATACAAAATGGATTTGTCAGATGAAGCCCTTAAAAAAATGACAAAACTGAGCATAGATAGACGCTATAGAGTAGAACCGGCAAATTAATTTTTTTGAAAAACCAATTACTTTATGGAGAGCATCTTTCCCTAAATATTCAAAAAATAGATGACTTAGATGCAGTATAACGTATTTCATTTAAACTTATAAAATAATCCAATCTTTACTCCCTCTCCTCTGCCTGTCGGCAGACAGGTTTGGAGAGGGCTGGGGTGAGGATAAAAAAGCTATATTATATTTCTAATTGCTATTATTTTCAATTTTTAGCTGATAAACCGAAAAAAATTATTTCAATTTAATTGAATATTTTGTTTAAAATGAGGTTTAGCATATAAATCCGTAAACTGATGAAAAAGCCCAAAAAACCTGCGAAATTAGTAAAGAACAGATTGCAGCAAGCTGCTAAATCAATAAAAAAACAGCATTTTTTTTAATTGATTAATGAATTTTTTTATTAAAAAATTCATTATTAATGAATTATTAATGAATTATTAATGTCCGTTTGGTTTATTTGTGAAAAATTAATCTTAAAATTTAAGTTAATAAACGAACCTTAAAAAAGAGGAATTCATCAGTATGGATCGCATTGTTGATTTTTATTTTACGGATAACCTCAAACTCAATTTAAAAAAATAATGTCTTGTAGAATGCTGTGTGAAAAATTAAAAATGCAAAGCAAAATTCATAAAGATTTAAAACAGTAAGGAAAATTAAAGGGAGTTGTTCGAAAGTTTAAAAGTTGTAAAGTCAATACAACCTATTTGTATTTTTTATCGAGGTCATCCACAGTCAAAACCAAAGTACCTCACTAAATAAGGATTATAAAAAAACGCTGTTTTAAAAAAAACAGTTAAAAAATAAATTTTAGGTTCAACCTAAGCAAAAAAATTGGGAAGAGTTCCCGATACTATTTAATCAAAAAACCATTAATTTATGAAAAAGAATTTCAATTCTTACAAAAAACCAAAATGACGAGGAATGCCTCTACACACGGTCTTTGATGCCTTTTTGACAATATAGTCAAGGTTCAAGAACCTTTAGCTGGAACGTAAGTTTCGCTAACAACTGGGCTACTACTTTCAACTGTGTAAAAACAGGAACTGCCAGTAGGGATACTTCTCCTGGGGAAACCTCAGGACAACAAATAAATGGTAATGAACTCTCAAGGGTCACTAATTTTTATTTGTATAATAAATTTTAAACTAAATATAATTAAAAAAAATCGATTATGAAAAAAAATATTTTCTATACTTTATGCCTTCTATTTTTAGTGGGCAATTTGTATTCTCAACAAACCGTTTGGGTTAAGGCTACCGCTTCAGGAACTGGTGATGGTTCAAGTGAAGCTAATGCTTTTGGTAGTTTGACTACTGCTTTAGTTCAAATAAATACAGCAACCGATGTTTTGAGGGTTGTGGGAACTGTTGCTGCTGGATCTCAAAATTTAGCTAAAGCTTTCGCATACACCATAGAAGGTGATGCAGGAGGCTCTACTCTATCTGGTGTAACTGGTAGTGTTAGTAGAATGTTTACAATCAACGCTGCTTCTAGTGGCCAAAACGTAACGTTTAAAAACATCACTTTTTCTGGGCAGAGTTCTAGTATAGCAGCAGGGGGAGCTGTATTGTTCTCTAATCAGGCTGGTGTTACTATAAATTTTGAAAATTGTAGGTTTAATGGAAATACCATAACCAGTACCACAGCAGCTGCTGCTGGTGCTATTTATATTTCTAATTCTACTGTGACTTTTACGAATTGTCTTTTTAAAGAAAATACTGCCGTACGTGATGGTGGTGCAATTGGTATCGGTGCTGGTGCTACTGCTACATTAACTGGGTGTACTTTTTATAAAAATAAAACAACAAGTACTACTACTTCACAAGGTGGTGCTGCTTTGTATGTTACTGGTACTACTCCTGTTGTGAATGCGTACAATTGTACCTTTTTTCAAAATACTAATGGACATACAAACCAAGATTATGGAGTAATAAGAACAGATTCAGGAACGACAAAAATATATAATTCCTTATTTTATGATAATAAATTGAATACTAATGTTAGTGCAGCAGGCGACTGGGGTTCTCCGGCTAGTATAGGTTCAACTCTTAGTTATTCACTTGCTCAAAAGATTAGTGCTAATGTGACTAATAGCAATTCAACTGTAAGTGCTACTATTGCACTTGCCTCGTCTAACTTAACTTATGACGATACAAGTGGTAAAGTTAAATTTGGTCTTGCAGCTGCTGGAGATGCTACTCCTATAGCTTTTGGACCTACTACGACTAGCACTTCAGTCGCAGTCTCAGCCGATGCAGGTGCATGGAATTGCGGTACTCGTGTAGCTCCAACTTTTACGCAAGTGGCTGCCATTTGTTCTGGAGCAACTTTATCGGCTTTGCCATTAACCT
>CANHNG010000167.1 GCA_947461915.1 Flavobacteriaceae bacterium | reverse complement strand
TTTGAGATGTAATTTGTTGCTTGCAAAAGCTCTAACCAATATAAAGTTTCATCTGCTTCCTTTTGAGAAATCCCTAGTTTATGAATAAAGTCGGCTTTACTTTCAGCATTTTTAGCTTCCCTTATATTTGCACCCACAGAAGTCCCAGAACGTAAAATTTGTTTGCTTATAACGTATTCATTTCTAGAAACTAAGATTTTGTATAGATTTACAATTCTAATAGCAAAAGAAAAACTTTTTATTTTAATTGCATCTTCACCCATATCTTAATACTTATGATTTATGACTTAACACTTAATACTTAAAACTTATGACTTAATACTTAAAACGTAGTTTTCCAATTGTTTCAACGTAATCCTACCTTCGTAAATCGCTTTGCCAATTATCGTTCCTTCGCAACCCAATTCAGCTAATTTAGGCAATTCATCAAAAGTAGAAATTCCTCCTGAAGCGATTAATTTTATACCGCTAACTTCCTTCAACTTCTCGACTGCGCTCGAAGTGACAGAACATTTATTGATGATTTTTTTGTACAAATCAAAACTTGGGCCTTCCAGCATTCCGTCTTTAGCAATATCGGTGCAAATGACGTACTGAATTCCTTTACTTTGATAGTCTTGTATAAAAGGGACTAAATCTTCATTAGAATCTTCTAACCATCCTGAAACGGCTACTTTTTCGTTATTGGCATCGGCACCCAAAATGATTTTATCTGAACCGTATTCTGCAATCCATTTTTCGAAAATAACCCTATTTTTTACGGCAATACTCCCTCCTGTGATTTGGTTGGCACCGCTTTCGAAAGCGATTTTTAAATCGGAATCGGATTTCAAACCACCTCCAAAATCAATTTTCAATTTGGTTTGGGTGGCGATTTGTTCCAATATTTTATGGTTGACAATTTTGCTTGATTTTGCTCCATCTAGATCCACCAAATGCAAATACTCAATCCCATGTGCTTCAAATGATTTAGCCACTTCCAGCGGATTTTCATTGTATATGATTTTGGTATTGTAATCGCCTTTCGATAAGCGAACACATTTGCCATCTATGATATCTATTGCGGGAATTATTCTCATTTTTTTTAATTTAAAGATTTAAAAATTGAACTATTTAAAAATTTCGCCAAATTAAGAGCTATTTAAGTTCCTAATCTTTCAATTATTTAATCTTTCAATCTTTTAATTTTAGAAAATTCTCAAGAATTTTCTCTCCAATATCACCACTTTTTTCGGGATGAAATTGAGTTCCATAGAAATTGTCGTTTTCCAATGCCGAGGAATATTCCATTTCGTAATTCGTTGTCGCAATCGTTTCGGCACAAAGCGGTGCGTAATAACTATGTACCAAATACATGTATTCGTTTTCGGCGATTCCTTTGAACAAATCGGATTTTAGATTGTAAATCGTGTTCCAGCCCATTTGCGGCACTTTTACTTTGGATGAAAATTTCACTACATCCACGTCAAAAATCCCCAATCCTTTGGTATCCCCTTCTTCAGAGTGATTACACATCAATTGCATCCCCAAACAAATTCCAAAAACGGGTTGTTTCAACGTTGGAATCAAAGTGTTCAAACCGCTTTCCTGAAGCATTTTCATGGCATAACTCGCCTCTCCCACTCCTGGAAAAATCACTTTGTCAGCAGCCTTTATTTCGTCAGGATTATTGCTCAAAACGGCTTTGTAGCCCAATCTTTCGATGGCAAACATAATGCTTTGGATATTTCCTGCACCGTAATTTATGATGACAATTTTCAATTTTATAAGTATTAATTTGTAAGTTGTAAGTATTAAGTCGCAAGCAATTAATACTTACAACTTAATACTTGTGCCTTAATTTTAAAGCATCCCTTTTGTTGAAGGCAAAATCATTTTCTCGGTATCCCGTTTTACGGCAACTTTTATCGCTTTGGCGAAAGCCTTGAAAATAGCTTCAATCTTGTGGTGCTCGTTCGTTCCTTCGGCTTTGATATTGATGTTGGCTTTGGCACCATCTGAAAAGGATTTGAAGAAATGAAAGAACATTTCCGTTGGCATTTTACCCACCATTTCACGTTGGAATGAGGTTTCCCAAACCAACCAGTTTCTACCGCCAAAATCAATAGCCACTTGCGACAAGCAATCGTCCATGGGCAAACAAAAACCGTATCTTTCTATTCCCAGTTTGTTGCCTAATGCTTTGGCAAAAACTTCTCCCAAGGCAATTGCCGTATCTTCAATCGTGTGGTGCTCATCGACTTCTAAATCACCTTTTACACTAATTTCTAAGTCCATTTGGCCGTGACGCGCGATTTGATCGAGCATGTGGTCGAAAAAAGCAATTCCGGTGTCGATTTTGCTTTTTCCGGTTCCGTCCAAGTTTAGGTTGATGTAAATATCGGTTTCATTCGTTTTTCTGGTTATAGATGCCGAACGTTCCTCGAGTTTCAAAAATTCGTAAATGGTTTTCCATTCGGTTGTTTGCAAGGCAATAACCGAATCGAGTTCATCTCTTTTTGAAGCTATTTCATCACTTCCCAACTCTTCTTCTGTGCTAATAAAAATCGCTTTTGAACCCAGATTTTTAGCCAACTCCACATCGGTAATTCGATCACCGATGACGAATGAATTTTCTAAATCGTATGCTGGATTGTTGATGTACTTCGTCAATAAACCAATTGCTGGCTTGCGAGTTGGCGCATTTTCGTGGGGAAAAGTCTTGTCAATAAAGACTTCACTGAAAACAACCCCTTCATTTTCGAAAGCTTTAATCACCAAATTATGTACCGGCCAAAAGTTGATTTCCGGATGTGAATCCGTTCCCAATCCGTCTTGATTGGTCACCATTACCAATTCGAAATCCAATTCAGCGGCAATTTTTCCTAGATATTGAAAGGCTTTTGGATAGAATTCTAATTTTTCGAAACTGTCCAATTGATAGTCATTTGGTTCTAAAACCATAGTTCCGTCGCGATCTATAAAAAGTATTTTTTTCATTTAAAAAAGTTTAAATTGTAAGATTTAAAGTTGTTTTAATACCTCAATTAATTTCTTATTTTCCACTTCCGTTCCAATAGTCAAACGCAAAGTGTTTTCACATAAAGCTTGGGTTGTTCTGTTTCGTATTACGATTCCTTTGGCAATCAATTCGTTGTATCTTTTGTTGGCATCATCTACTTTTATCAAAATGAAATTAGCTTCTGTTGGGTAGATTTTTTCGACAAACTTTACATCCACCAAAACTTTAAGTAATTCGGCTCTTTGATCCATAATTGATTTTATCTCCCCTTTAATTTTTTCCGGTTCACTCAATCTTTCTAAAGCTCTTTGTTGGGTCAATTCATTCACATTATAGGGTGGTTTTATTTTGTTTAAAACTGCTATAATTTCTTCGGAAGCGTAACAAATCCCCAATCGAATTCCGGCCAAGCCGTATGCTTTTGACAATGTTTGCGTAATAATCAAATTAGGGTAATCACTTAGCCTATTCAACCAACTTTCTTTTTCCGAAAAATCGATATAGGCTTCATCAATGACAACCAAGCCCTTAAAACTTTCAAGAAGTTTAACTACAACATCATCCGAAAAAGAATTCCCGGAAGGATTGTTTGGCGAGCACAAAAATAAAATTTTAGAACAAGCATCTACTACCTCTAATATTTGCTCCACTTTGGGCTGAAAGTCAGAAGAAAGTAAAACCTCCCTATTCTCAATATTATTTAAATTCGCCAAAACCCCATACATACCGTAGGTTGGAGGCAAAGTAATCACATTATCTACTTTTGGTTCACAAAAAGCCCTAAAGATTAAATCCAACACCTCATCGCTGCCGTTTCCGAGTAAAATTTGTTTTTTTGAAACCCTATTTTGAGTAGCCAGAACCGATTTCACGTTGCTTTGCTGTGGATCAGGATACCGATTCACACCGTTTTGAAAGGGATTTTCATTGGCATCCAGAAATATCATATCCGCTGTATCAAAATCCTCAAATTCATCGCGTGCCGAGGAATACGGTTTCATCGACTTGACGTTTTCACGAACTAAATTATTTATATCGAAACTCATTTCGTTTAATCTTTAAATTTTTAAATCTTTCAATCTCAAAGAAACTGCATTTTTGTGTGCTTGCAATCCTTCGGCTTCTGCCATAATTTCTATGGCTTTGCCAATTTTTTGAATGCCGATTTCGGATATTTTTTGGAAAGTCATCGCTTTGGTGAAACTATCCAAATTCACGCCGCTGTAATTCTTGGCATAACCGTTCGTTGGCAAGGTATGATTCGTTCCCGAAGCATAATCTCCAGCGCTTTCCGGCGTATAATTGCCAATAAAAACCGAACCTGCATTTCCAATATTATTCACATAAAAATCTTCGTCTTTAGTACAAATGATAAAATGCTCTGGACCATATTCGTCGATTAATTCTAAAGCTATTTTGTCATTTTCGACATAAATCAATTTAGAATTGGCAATGGCTTTTTCGGCAATGGCTTTTCTTGGTAGCACTTCCAGTTGTTTTTGAATTGCTACTTCCACTTCATCAATCAATGTTTTTGAAGTAGAAACCAAAATCACTTGGCTGTCGGTTCCGTGTTCTGCCTGAGATAATAAATCAGAAGCTACAAAGGCTGGAACAGCCGAATCATCGGCTACAATTAACAATTCTGAAGGTCCTGCCGGCATATCGATTGCCACACCAAACTTGGTTGCCAATTGTTTTGCTACAGTCACGAATTGGTTTCCGGGTCCGAAAATCTTATACACTTTTGGGATTGTTTCTGTTCCGAAAGTCATTCCTGCAATCGCTTGAATTCCACCTACTTTTAAAATTTTAGTAACGCCGCATAAATTAGCCGCGTATAAAATCGCAGGATTAATTTTTCCACTTTTATCCGGTGGTGAACATAAAACAATTTCGTTGCAGCCAGCTATATTTGCTGGAACAGCAAGCATTAACACTGTCGAAAACAAAGGGGCGGTTCCTCCTGGAATATACAAACCAATTTTTTGGATTGGTCTTTTTTCTTGCCAGCAATTGACACCTTCTATCGTTTCTACAACTACTTTCGGCGTTTTTTGAGCCGAGTGAAATTTCTCTATATTCGATTTTGCCAATTGAATGGCC
>CANHNG010000166.1 GCA_947461915.1 Flavobacteriaceae bacterium | reverse complement strand
TGCTGATACATCTCACTTTTCCCTTCAATTACTCCTTCCACACCTCCAAAACCCTCTAAATGTGCCTTCCCAAAATTAGTGATGTATCCATAATCCGGCGTAGCCAAGCTACACAAAAATTGAATCTCTTTTTTGTGATTGGCTCCCATTTCAACAATGCCAATCTCCGTTTCGGTATTGAAAGACAATAATGTCAATGGCACTCCTATATGATTGTTTAAGTTTCCAACCGTTGCTTTTGTTTTGTATTTTTTTGAAAGAACCACGTGAATCAGCTCTTTTGTGGTAGTTTTTCCGTTACTTCCAGTAAGGGCAATTATGGGTAATTTTAAATAGTGGCGGTGAAATTTTGCCAATTCCTGTAACGCAATCAAACTGTTCTCGACCAATATTGTTCTTTGGTCAATAAAATAAGCTCCGTCATCTATTAGGACATAAGAAGCACCTTTTTCCAGCGCTTCGTTTACAAAGGTATTGGCATTATAATGCTCTCCCTTTAGGGCAATAAATAGTGAATTTGGCTCTATCTTTCGAGTGTCAATAGAAACAGAATTACATTTTAAAAATAAATTATGAATGCGAGTGATATCCATGCGAAAATGATTTAAATAACAAAAGCCCTAAAAGGGCTTTTGTTATTATTAGGTATAAAATTAATTTTTTGCCGTTTTTCTTTTATCAGATTTTGGTCCAACTCTAGACATTGCGCATCTAAACCCAATATAGTCAGTAGCCATATCTTGGGGCAAATACCTTCTTTGTGCTGGATCTAACCAATAGGCTCTATCTTTCCAAGACCCCCCTTTGTAAACTCTTACATTATCATTTATTAAAGTGGTTCTTTTATTGGATTTGTCAAATGTACGTACCATTTTCCCTAAACTGTCTGTGCTTACATAGTGTTTTGGCGAGTTATACATTTCGTCTTTTCCTTTTTTTGTTTCAGATTCTGATTCCGTCACATTAAAAAATCGAGACGAGAGTTTGTCACCATCCCTGTAATTAACATTGTCGCTCTTGTCAAAATTTTGTCTTAAATAGGTTTCATTTTCATCAATTGGCACCTGTTCAATTTGACCTGGGAAGCTAGTTGCAACTTTTTTACCATTACTTAAAGTTGTATACTGAATACTATCTTTAGTTACAATTACAATTTTACCGTCTTTTCCAATTTTATTTTTGGTATATTGATTTCCTCTAAAATAATTAAAATCATTGGCCTCATTATCGATAATTGGTCTATACACATCCGCAACCCATTCAGCTACGTTACCAGCCATATCATACAATCCAAAATCATTTGCCGGATAGCTTTTCACGGAATTAGTAATATCTGCCCCATCATCAGACCAACCTGCAATTCCTCCATAATCACCATTTCCTTGTTTAAAATTAGCTAATTGATCTCCTTTATTTTGCCTTATACCTGAACGAGTATAGCTGCCTGACCAAGGATATTTTTTTTGACCTTTATATATATTATATTCTCTTTGACCTGCATCCGCTGCGGCTGCATATTCCCACTCAGCCTCTGTTGGAAGTCTATATTCTGGCAAAAGAATTCCTGATGAACGTTGGGCATATAAAGGCGCTTTCGCCAAAGGATTAGCCTTTGTGTTTTTTGTCGGAGCTGTTGATGGAGCTGCATTATTAACTGCACCAGTTGTGTTTCCTGTGCTGGCAGTTTTTGTTCCTTTCGGATTTCTTGCACCTTTTCTTCCTGCATAAACAATATCCGAATTCCCACCGTATGCCAAGGTTGGAGCCGCTAAATAAGTTTCGGTACTAAAAAGAGTTTCAGCGTTAACATCTTGAGTCTTTGCGTTTTTCTTAATGTGCCCATTTTTTTCCAATAAGGCCTCATTTACACGCTCTGTTCTCCATTTACTAAATTCAGTAGCCTGAACCCAGTTGACACCTACTACAGGATAATTGGCGTAAGCGGGATGCCTTAAATAATTATTGGTCATCGTTTCGTTGTAGCCCAATCTATTTCTCCAAACTAAGGTATCAGGGCATACCCCTTCATATATATTCTTATACCTTTCTTCTGTTTGAGGAAATACTTTTTTTATCCAATCTAAATATTCTAAATACATAACGTTAGTCACCTCCGTTTCATCCATATAAAAAGATTGTATATGTTGTTGGGTAGGAGTATTGTTCCAATCATGCATAACGTCATCTTCGACTTTACCCATAGTAAAAGTACCGCCCTCAACAAAAACCAAACCAGGCCCTGCTTCTTGTTTCGCCCTACCAGCAGCTTTTTTACCATCTACGTTCCAGCCTGTTGCCTTTGAAGCGTTTTTAGAACTTGATTTTTTACTACAACTAGCAAACCCTATAATCAACATCAATATTAAAATCAATCGTAAAGTCATAATTTTGTTTACTCTCATACTCTTTGTTATATAAAAATTTAGGTGGTGCAATATAATAATTAACAATTAAACTGTAACATCATATTTTGAATAAATAAAAGAACTGCATATTATTTATATTAAAATACACTTTAAAAACGCAAATTTATACTATTTATTATTTATAATTATGCTAAAAGACATAATTTTACTCCTTGTAATAATATGCGGCTAATCGCGTTTTAGAAAACAATGAAAAAAGCCTTTATAGTTTATTTAACTCTTATTCCCTTTATTTCTTTAGCACAAGCTAAAGGTGATATAATCATTGAATGGCTAGAAAAGAAAGAAATGTACTTTGGTGATTATAAAATCAACGTACCTCTTTTTGCAGGAAAAAGTTATAGCTACGACTCATTCGAAAAGTCGATTTTTTACATTCTAAATCTAACCGAGTCAGGCTCTTTTGTGGGGAATTCGGTTCAACTCACAAACGTGGTCTATGAATCTGTTTCGGTCTCGCAACTGGGAGATTTAGCTCTTGAAAACATCCCAAAAACACCTTCCGCCACCCTAAAAACTACTATTTCACGAGATGTTAAACAGCTATTTCTTGTCTTGTCTCCAATAGTCAGAGATGAACTGGGTTATAAACGAATCAAGTCCTTTTCCTATTCGGTTAATGGCAATGCCTCTAGAATTTCACAAGCCACCAGTAAAAGTGTCACAGTAGTTGCCAATTCGGTTTTGGCAACAGGCGATTGGTATCAATTTTATGTCGAAAAATCAGGTGTATATAAAATTTCCAAGAGTTTTTTACAGCAATTGGGACTCAATACAAGCATAATCAATCCCAAAAAACTTAAAATTTACGGGAATGGGGGCAGAATGCTACCGCTATCGAACAGCATAAGTTACCCTTCTGATTTAACCGAAAATGCGATTCAAGTTATTGGTGAGAGTGATGGCGTTTTTAATAACGATGATTACATCCTATTTTACGCCGAAGGAGTAGACACGTATAATGAAGAGAGCCAAACCAATACAAATCTATACGACACCAAATCCTATTATTACGTTACGGTTCAAGGAGACGATGGAAAGAGAATTAGGGATATGGACAAGCCTACAGGAACCACTTATCAAAATATAACTTCTTTTGACGACTATCAATACCACGAATTAGACCTTATAAACATTTTAAACCTAGGCAGACAATGGTTTGGAGAATCATTTGACATCAATCAAGAACAAGAATTTTCTTTTAATTTTCCAAATATTGACACAACATCTCCTGTAAAATTAATGGTCAAAGCCGCGTCGGCTGCTTTTACTAACACTAAATTCAAGGTGGCGGCTAACAGTCAAGACCTAGGAACCATCTCTTTTTCTGCGCTTGCACCAAATTCAGGAACAGGTTTCAATTTAGGTTCATTGCCAAACAACATTACTTTTCCTGCCAAAGAAAACATAAAAATAATACTAGCCTGTTACATCAATGGCGTTCCCGGTTCGAAAGGCTATCTCGATAATATTCGGCTTTTCGCCAAAAGAAAACTCCAAGGATACGGAAAACAATTTCGATTTCAATACGATTTGGCCGCTTCAAGCAGTGGAATTGGAAGTTATACCATTTCTAACGCAAGCGGGATTTCACAAGTATGGGACGTTACGGATATATACAATGTAACCAAAGCCGAAAACCCAAATCAGTCTTCGTTTTCCTTTAAGGCAACTCTGGGTGAACTTAGAAAATATGTAGCCATTGATGCTTTGGATTATATGACTCCTTTAAAAACCAACAAAACGAAAATTGCGAATCAAAATTTAAAAGGGGCTTTTTTTAATAACACCATTGATTATGTCATTATTGCCCCTAGTTTTTTGTCAGCGGAAGCGGAGAAATTAGCTAATTTTCATCGTAACAATCCTAATAATAAATTAAATGTCAAAGTAATTACACTGGAATCCATTTATCAAGAATTTTCGTCTGGAAAACAAGACATTGCCGCTATTAGAAATTGTATTAAATACATCTATGACAACCCATTAGATACCGCCAAAAAAATAAAGTATATCAATCTTTTTGGTGATTCCTCCTACGATTATAAAAATAGAATCCGAAACAATACTAATATAGTTCCTATTTATCATGCATTGAGCAGTAATACAACGGGGGAATCCTCCTATGCCTCTGATGATTTTTATGGATTAATGGATTCTGGCGAAGGAAATATAGGATATTCTTTTGGAGGAATAGATATTGCAATAGGCAGAATGCTAGTAAATGATGCTGTTCAAGCTGATCAAATGATCAATAAAGTAATTGAATACCACGATATAAAATCATATGGAGGCTGGAGAAATAATGTTGTTGTGATTGCAGATGATTCAGATAAAGATGGGGATTCATCCTTACAATATAGGCAAAATAATTTGGCGGATGTTGTTACTGATCAAAAACCATTTATTAACGTGACTAAAATACTACTAGATTCCTATGCGCAAGAAGCCTCTGCTGGAGGATCAAGATACCCTAAGGCGCGCACAGATTTTTTTAATGCCTTCGAAAAGGGGGCTTTAGTCTTTAACTACTTAGGTCATGGTGGAGAGGATGGTTTGTCTGCAGAACGAATTTGGGAAAAATCCGATGGACAAAACTTAAGTAATCAATATAAATATCCCTTATTCATAACTATAACTTGCGATTTTTCCCGTTTTGACAATCCATTCAGACCTACTGCTGGCGAATAT
>CANHNG010000165.1 GCA_947461915.1 Flavobacteriaceae bacterium | reverse complement strand
TCAAAATTCCTCAAATTGGAAATGTTATTCTTGGAAATAATGTTGAAATTGGTGCTAATACTTGCGTCGATAGAGGAAAATTCAGTTCGACCGTTTTAGGTGACGGTTGTAAAATTGACAATTTAATACAAATTGGTCATAATAGTAAATTGGGGAGATTCTGCATTATGGCAGGACAAAGCGGTCTGGCTGGTTCGGTGACATTAGGGAACGGGGTTCTCATTGGCGGAAGCGCTTCCATTACTGATCACGTGACTATAGGTGACGGAGCAATTATTGGTGGAGGTTCTGGCGTGACCAAGGATATTCCAGGCGGAAAAACGATGTTAGGTTACCCTGCAATCGAAGCACGTGATGCCCTAAAACAATGGGCCATATTGAAGAGATTAGTTAATGAATCCAAAAAATAATTATCCCCATTATGTTGTGTTTTGTTACAATGGTTTTGTAATTTAGCCCTCCCTACTTTTAGATAAATACAATTTCAATATGGATTTGAACTTCAATAAAAACGAAGACCACAATAAACTCCTTCTTTCAGATTTGCGTCAAAAATTTACCAAAGTAAAACTAGGCGGAGGTGAAAAACGCATCCAAAAATTACATTCCGAAGGCAAAATGACGGCTCGGGAACGCATTGATTATTTGCTTGACAAAGGAAAACGGATTGAAATTGGCGGTTTTGTTGGAGAAGGAATGTATGCAGCCTATGGAGGTTGTCCTTCGGGTGGTGTTGTGGTTAAAATTGGGTATATCAAAGGACGGCAGTGCATTGTTGTAGCCAATGATGCCACTGTAAAAGCAGGTGCTTGGTTCCCAATCACGGCAAAGAAAAACCTACGTGCACAAGAAATCGCAATGGAAAATAGACTTCCTATTGTTTATTTGGTCGATAGTGCTGGCGTATTTTTGCCACTGCAAGACGAAATTTTTCCTGATAAGGAACACTTTGGACGTATCTTCAGAAATAATGCTTTAATGAGCAGTATGGGAATTACCCAAATTTCTGCCGTTATGGGAAGTTGTGTTGCCGGAGGTGCCTATCTTCCAATTATGAGCGATGAGGCTTTGATAGTGGATAAAACAGGAAGTATTTTCTTGGCGGGAAGTTATTTGGTTAAAGCTGCTATTGGAGAAAATATAGACAATGAAACGCTGGGCGGAGCAACAACACATTGTGAAATTTCAGGTGTTACAGATTACAAAGCTAAAGATGACAAAGATGCTTTAGACAAAATTAAAAATATTTTTAACAAAATTGGCGATTATGACAAAGCTGGTTTCAGCCGAATTAAAGCGGCGAAACCCTCTTTAGATGAAAATGACATTTACGGTATTTTGCCAAAAGCTCGAAATGAGCAATATGACATGATGGAAATCATCAATCGCTTGGTGGATAATTCAGAGTTTGAAGCCTATAAAGATGGGTATGGACAAACCATTATAACCGGTTATGCCCGAATTGATGGTTGGGCTGTGGGAATTGTTGCCAACCAACGCAAAGTAGTAAAGACCAAAACAGGAGAAATGCAATTTGGCGGTGTTATTTATTCCGATTCCGCCGATAAAGCTACCCGTTTTATTGCCAATTGTAATCAGAAAAAAATTCCATTGGTTTTCTTACAGGATGTTACTGGATTTATGGTGGGTTCTAAATCAGAACAGGGAGGAATCATAAAAGATGGTGCCAAAATGGTAAATGCCGTTTCAAATTCGGTAGTGCCAAAATTCACCATAATCATCGGCAATTCTTATGGCGCAGGTAATTATGCCATGTGCGGAAAAGCATACGACCCAAGATTAATTGTGGCATGGCCAAGTGCAGAACTCGCAGTTATGGGCGGAACACAGGCCGCAAAAGTATTGGCACAAATCGAAGCTTCAGCACTAAAAGCAAAAGGGGAGATTGTAGATGAAACCAAGGAGGCGGCAATTTTTGACAAAATAAAAGCACGTTATGACGAGCAAACTTCTCCTTATTATGCTGCTTCCCGACTTTGGACAGATGCCATCATTGATCCTTTGGAAACTCGAACTTGGATTTCGATGGGAATTGAAGCGGCCAATCATTCTCCCATAGAAACGAAATTTAATATGGGAGTTATGCAGGTTTAGTTTTAAATCCTCACCTCTTTAAATGCTTCTTTTGGATTTAATACACTAAATATTAGTACCTTATTACATCCCATTTTAAACTTAATGTATTTTGAACAATATATAAAGTTTGAATAAATGGACCAATGCGCACACTTATTATTCAGTAGATTTATACGTATGGCACTTGAAAATATAAATTATTGAATTCCTCTCAAACTTTCTTTTCTCATTATTTTACCCGTAGCAGTTTGTTTAAAATTTGGGATAAATACAATTTCTTTAGGTTTTTCATGTTTTTTCAAAACACTAAAAACAGATTCATCTATTTCAAAAGACTCACCTTCAACATAAAGAACAACTTTTTCACCTAAATTATCATCAGCTAGTCCTGACACAAAATACCTTCTAGGAATTAATGTAGATAATTTTTCTTCTATTTGCTCTGGCATCAATTTAATTCCGCCACTATTTATTACATTATCATATCTTCCCTCCCACTTAAATTGTGTGTCCGAAATTAACTCCACAATATCATTAGTAACAATTTCCTTACTACTAATCCTTTTGGCTTTAATGATTAAACATTCTCTCTCATCTACAGAAACTTTTACATTAGGCAAAACAGTGAATACCTCCTCACCTATCCTCTTTGCGGCAATGTGGGTAATGGTCTCAGTCATTCCATAAGTTTCATAAATCTCAATCGGTATTTTTACTAATTCTTGCTCTAGTGCTTTGTGCACTTTTACACCACCAATAATTAATTTCTTAATCTTTTTTTCTCTTAGTTTTTTTAATGAATTTTTTGCTTGAAGAGGAATCATAGCACAAAAATCAAAATTTTCATCAATATTTTTTAACGGATTTGAGTTTGGTTCTACAAATTTCATATCCAATCCTAAAATAAAAGAACGAACAAACATCATTTTACCAGCCACATAATTCGTTGGTAAGCAATGAAGCATCGTATTTCCGGGTTGCAAACCAAAAAAGTCCCCTGTTGCCAAAGCGGAGTCCAGCATCGCCTGTTTTTCAATTTTAATAATCTTAGGCGTTCCCGTAGATCCTGAAGTGGGTAGCTCTATATAGGATTTTTCATCAAACCAATCTAACAAAAAATTACCTATATGTTTTTCAAAAGGTTCCCCTTCTTTAATAAAACAATAAGCCACATAAAACATTTCTTCAAGGTTAATGTGATAGCCATTCAACTTAAAACGATTGTGTATGTTCTTGTATGTTAAATTACTCATTATATAGTGTTTACATTTAAATTAGTTGTAGTGTCTGATGTATCAATTTTACCAGAAAGTTTTCTTGACCAATTAGTCCAATTATATTTTTTTGCAAATATAAATAAGATAATCGGATAGACAATTAGAATCGAAACTATCATTTCATTTAATATATCGTTCGAATTTTCAATTCCAGAATATTTAAAAATTGCATCTGTTTGTATCGCAGAAAAATCAGAGGTAATTAATAATGCCGCCATCAAATTGTTTCCCAAATGGAAACCCAATGCTAGTTCGAGACTTTCATCCATCAATGTCATAATGCCCAACAAAAAACCAGTTCCTATGTAAAAAGCCATAACCCCAAAACCCATTTTGTAAACTTCAGGATTGGCACTGTGGAATATTCCAAACACCACTGAAGTAAAAAGCAATGGAAACCATCTATTCTTGACAGCAATGCCAATTTGCTGCATCAAAAAACCTCTGAATAGATATTCTTCAAAACCTATTTGAAAAGGAAACATCGCGATGCTAATTATAAATAATACCGTAAATCGCAGCGGGTTAAAATTCCAAATTATCTGAGAATTATCAAAAGAATAGGAAACGGCAAAGCCTACAATGGTCAAGCAGACAATCAACCCAAAAGAAAAAAAGATCCTTTTATAATCTACTCTACTTCTTGAAGTGGTAAGAGAAAGAATGCTTCTTTTGTGTAAAAACCGAACCAAGAAAAACAATAATGCCAACAAGAAAATAAAAGGTGATAAATTAATTATCAATGATTTAATTCCATGTATATCACCCATTTTTTTATAAACTTCATCCATTTGCTCCTTTGACATAAGGAAAAACATAATAAAATTGGCAATAAATATTCCTGTTGTGAGCAAGGTGGTTATCAGTACCCGCCACCAAGTATTATCCCCTTTATAGGCCTGATTTATATACATAGTTTAGAATTTATTTGGCTTGCTTTTTTTAAACCATTTGTTGATTCGAATATAACCTATTTTTCCGTTTTTATCCCTTACTTTGTAAAAAATTTAAATCACAGTTTATGCTTCAAATTTATCATAATTCGCGTTGTACAAAATCAAGGGAATGCCTGGCTTTTCTTGAAAAAACGGGACAAGAATATGAAGTTGTAAAGTATCTTGAAGCTATTCTTTCTTTTTCGGAATTGGAAGCAATTATAAAAAAACTAAGAATTAAACCCATTGAATTAATACGCCAAAAAGAAAAAATATGGACAGAAAATTTCAAGGGAAAAATATTGTCTGATAGAGAAATCATTCAAGCCATGATTTCGTATCCGATTCTTATGGAAAGGCCTATCGTCATAAACGGAGAAAAAGCTGTAATTGCAAGGCCAATTGAAAAAGTGGTAATGATTTTTTAACAGTTTTGTAATTCATAGATCCCTAAAACCTTACTATTTTGAGACTTAAACCAAATTGCACTTAAATGGTCTTACAGTCTTAAAACAACCTTATCAACATGAAAAAAACAAAATCTGCACTTACATTCTTTTTTTTGTGTATCTCGTTATTAAATTTTTCCCAAACAAGAATACCTGAAAAAAAGATAAAAATTACTGGAAAAGTAATTGAAAAAGTGAGCCGTCAACCACTTGAATATGCTACCATAACTTTCGTAAACCCGAAGAACCCAAAAATGGTAACAGGAGGAATTACAAATGTAAAAGGAGAGTTTGATGTTGCTGTCAGTGCAGGAATTTACGATATCACAATAGAATTCATCTCTTTTAAACCGACAATAATTAAACAGCAAAATCTCCAAGAAAATACTAATCTAGGCCAAATAAACTTAGATGAAGACACCTCGCAATT
>CANHNG010000164.1 GCA_947461915.1 Flavobacteriaceae bacterium | reverse complement strand
TATTTCTTTGTCGGCGCAATACAAAGACAATATTAATTTTGTTAATTCCATAAAGCCAAAAGACAGAGGGAAATCCATCTACAATGGCAAAACCATCATTAGGGTTTTAAAAGAAGATTCTCGGATTATCGACGTGGCGCCAAAGGTAACCACGCCTGTATTTTTCAATTCGGGAACTATCGCTATTTCGGGAGTAATTAATGGAATCGATGTACTTTCGGAAGAAAAATTATTCAAAATCAGCGATTATATCATCGAAGGAAATCTGACTGATTTGATGCAAAACAACAGCATCATTATCGGAAAAGGACTAGCCGATAAGATGCTGCTCACAATGGGTGACATTATAAAAATCACATCTTCTAAAGGCAGTTTAGCATCGCTTAAAATCGTTGGTATATCGCAAATAGGCATTGCCGAAATTGATGATGTTGCCAGTTATACTTCATTGGATACGGCCCAGAAAATATTAGTCGAACCCACGAATTATATTACCGATATTCAGGTCAAATTGTTCGACATGACTTCAGCGCCGATTATTGCCAAAGAGTTTCAAAGTAAATTTAATGTTGACACTATAGATTATCAAACCACCAATTCCCAGTTTGAAACCGGAAGCTCGGTACGGAGTATTATTTCGTATTCGGTAGGCGTGGTGTTGCTGATTGTGGCAGGTTTTGGGATTTATAATATTCTGAATATGATGATTTACGAAAAAATGGACAGTATTGCCATTCTGAAAGCGACCGGTTTTTCGGGCAGTGATGTCAAATGGATATTTGTTTCCCTTTCTCTGATTATAGGTTTGGTAGGCGGATTGTTTGGGTTGCTGTTTGGTTATATTTTCTCCTCCATAATTGACATCATTCCTTTTATGACGGCTGCTTTGCCCACTATAAAAACATATCCTATCAGCTATAATCCGTTATTTTATTTTATAGGAATTACGTTTGCCTTATTCACAACGGCTATTGCCGGATTGTTCCCCGCTTTGAAAGCCAGTAGGGTAGATCCGGTAGAAATTATTAGAGGGAAATAACATGGGAAATAAAGTAATCGAAACCATTGGTTTGTCTAAATATTTTTTTGATCCTGTAAAATTTCAGGTGCTTAAAGAAATCAACATGAGTATCGATCATGGCGAGTTTGTTTCTATTGTGGGGAAATCAGGTTGCGGAAAATCGACTTTATTGTACTTGCTTTCTACCATGGATACCGATTATGAAGGACAATTATTCATCCATGAAAAGCTTATTACGGGAAAACCAGACAAGGAATTGGCGCAAATAAGAAGCGAAAATATTGGGTTTGTTTTTCAGTTTCATTATTTACTTTCGGAATACAATGTGTTGAAAAACGTGATGTTACCTGGTATGAAGTTGGGTAAATATTCCCAGAAAGAAGTGGAACACCGCGCGATGGAACACCTAAAAACCTTGGACATGGAAGACCAAGCGCTTAAAATGCCAAACCAACTTAGTGGCGGCCAAAAGCAAAGAGTGGCGATTGCGCGTGCCTTGATTAATGATCCTTTGATTATTATGGGAGACGAGCCTACAGGAAATTTAGATAAGAAAAATAGTGACCTTGTTTTTGATATTTTCAAAAAACTGACTCAGGAAAACAACCAGACTTTGTTGATTGTCACCCACGATATTGATTTTGCCAAAAGAACCAACAGGACCATTACAATGGAAGACGGGAGGATTGTTTAACGTTTGGCAGCTTGGCGATGTGTCGGATTAAAGAAGCCTAAACTTTCGATTAAACACTGATTTTGCAAGTACAAAATCAATTTTAAATTAAGCTTAAAACCCGCCATATTGCCAAACGGAGGTTGTGCGAGGTTTTAAAGCTTTCTATATTGAACTTGCTATTTTTTCATGAATTTTTTAACCCAATCATTAGTTTTAATAAAATACACACCAGCACTCAAATCCGATACATCTATTTTAGCATTTTCTACTTTCACAGATTTTACTTGTCCGTTTTGATTTATAATTTTTACGCTTTCAATATTATTTATGCCAGTTAAATTTATGAAATCATCAACTAAACTAGGAAAAATATATGGGATTATTTGTTTTACATCGTTAGTGCTTAAATTACTTAAATCAATCTTTGCAACTTTGTTATAATCACCTTCCTGTGTGGTTACAAACAAAGAATTATTATAAGAAATGATATCATAAGTTCCTATAAAATTTGATATTTGAGTTAATAGAGAATATGTCTGTGTTTGTAGATTAAGTTCATAGATTCCAGTTATTTCCTGACCACCTGTTAAATAAATTTTATCATTATTTCCTAGAGCAAAACTATTTCCTGAAAAAATAGAAATTGAGTCTTTTTCGTAATTTCCAGAAATTAAATTGATTTTAGAAATTCCATTTGATTCAGAAACATACAAATAATCCCCATATACCTTTAATCCTATTGTGCTATTAAAGAAACCCGCATCACCTAAAATATTATCGGCTATCATAATAGGAGTTGCAGAAGAACCTAAGTTAACTTTATAAATTTTGTTAGATGCACTAAAGTATAACTCAGAATTTCTATGCGCTAAACCGAAAACATTAGGTAGATTTATAAAAGATTCTAGGATTATACTTCCTGAATCGGGATTAAATCTATATATGCCTGGAGAGCCATTATAAGGTTTTGATACATAAACAAAATTCCCAACCTTACAAACTCCATTATAGCCACTACCTCCGATATTAAAAGTTTCAAAAATATTATCATTTGAGTTCAAATCTTTTCTATGTACTTTTCCATTGAATGAAGATACTACATAAAGGAAATTATTATTAATATCTAAACCGTAGCAACCATTGCTGGTAGTTTCCATAAAGGTTGAAACAATTTGTGCTTCTGCAGTTGTAAAGTAAAAAACAATAAGAAAAAGTAATATTTTTTTCATTTTCATTAATTTGGTTATTATTGGTTCGAAAATCTCGCACAACTTGTATACACTCGCTATAAAGTAGCGACTATACATTTAAAATTGGGTAGGTTGTCGCTACTCCTTTGCCTATTGCATTGTAAATATATCAAATTTATCTTATAAGTATCAAAAGGATTTTTTATATACTAGTAAATCCAGATTGTTCGGGAATGAATAGAAATTATTCCACCACTACCTCGTATTTTGTTAAAAGTCCTTTTAAACCGTCCAAAGCAAAAACGGCTTTCTTGATTTTAGTTATCTTGGGGTCAATGGTGTAGTTGTAACTAGTTTTGAAATTGGCTTTGTTAGCAATGGCTTTAGCAAATTCAGAACGGTACAAATCGCAACGGTCAAAAACGACTTCGGTTAAATCGGCGCTCATGAAATCAACGGCTATAAGGCTACAATGCACAAAGGAAGTGCCTTTGAGCTTTAAGGTGTAAAACTTAGAGAAATCCAGCACACAATAGGTAAAGGCAATGTCGAAAATCAATTTGTCGCACATGGCAAAATTGACTTCTTTCATCTCGCAACGATTGAAAGTCAAGGTTCTCAGCGCTACATAATTGATTTTGGCAGCATTGAAATTACAATCATTGAAAATACAATCGATAAAAGTGACGGCCAGAAACACACATTGTGAGAAATCACAATTGTTGAAAGTACAACATTCGAATTCCTTGAAATTGACTTCTTCCTCGCCGTAAGCGAGGTTGTTGTATTCAATATCTAGGAAATAGTCCGTCATTTATTTTTGGGTTTGTTTATTTAATTATACTCGTTTACTAAATTCAATTCGTCATTTTGGATAGTGTCGTATTCTGTAAAGTGAAAAAGTAAAAAAATAACCCCTCAAACGAGGGGTTTCTTGTGCTTAAATTTTTTTTGAGTGTTCAAAATATACTGTATCAAACAAATTCTACTTGATTTAATTCTTTTCCAAATTCGTGTAATTTAGTTTCAATTTTTTCAATAGTTTTTTTTGATGGTTTTCTATGGCCGGTAACATAATGACTTAATTGACCTTGATTTACACCTGTTAAACGTTCCATTCCAGCTAATGATAAAATGCTGCCATAATAAGCTAAAAAGGAAGCAATATCAAATTGAAATTGAAATTCACATTCAGTAAAATTTTTGTTGTTTTCTGCATAATAATCTTTCATTTCGTCATAAGAATTTAAAAAATCATTTTTTGCATCTTGTACCGTTTCTCCATCGCCTATAATTCCAAAAGATACATTATTAGAACCAATATAAGCTCCATAACTACCATCATTTCCTCTTTCAATAATTACTTTTACTTTCATAACTTTTATTTTTTTAATCCCGAATCTCTTAAAATACTTTGTAATGTTCCAAATTTCACTTCTTCGCTTTTGTGGTGGCTCGTTTGAAATTCTTTTTCAGTTATTGGGCTGAACCAAATTGGATGTTTTTTTCCATCTCTTACATAATGGCAACCCGCTTTTTTAAGTTTTCGTTCCAATTCTGAATATTTCATAGAACATAGTATCCGAATTAATAGAAAGCAAAGATATTGATATTAATATCATTCGCCAAATATATTTTTTAAATATTTAAATTTGTTTTTGATATAACTCAAAGTAAATAAAACGGTCACAAATTGGGCACGTAAATATAATAAAAAATCCCGAAACCTTGTATATCAAGTGTTTCGGGATTGTAGTAGTGACCTTGACTGGATTCAAACCAGTAACCTCTTGAGCCGTAATCAAGTGCGCTATTCAGTTGCGCCACAAGGCCTATTTTGTGGGTGCAAATATAGGTATAATTATATGATTTGCAAATTGAAAATACAAATTAAGTCTATTTTTTTAAATTCCAAAATATGCAATCAATTATCTTAAATCAACAATCTAATGCTCTTGTAGTTATGTAATACCGATAGCCAATGAGCGCCTTTTGCCATTTCTTGGCTTTGGCCAAATCCAGTCCTTGTTTGGTAAAACTAGGCAACAGGAGTTTGTTTATTTGGGCTAAAATTTGGAACATAAATACCATTTATTTCCACAAAGATAAAAAACTTTGTGGCATAGTAACTTTAAACTATTTTTGCGCTGTGCAATTTTTCAATTTGCATACCCATCAATATACAAATCAACAAATTAAAAAAGCAATACAATGAAAAAATTCACTTTTCTATTTTTTTTAATCATTTCAATTTCAGCCTTTTCACAAGCTAAATTTGATTACGATTCAGTTATTCAATAC
>CANHNG010000163.1 GCA_947461915.1 Flavobacteriaceae bacterium | reverse complement strand
TAACATCGCCATATTCAAAAATTGACTTTCCCTGATAAGTTACTCCAAAAGCATGCGCTGCATCATAAATAACCTTTAAGTTATGTTTTTGGGCAATGGCTTTAATAGCTTCAATATGACAAGGATTTCCAAAAACATGAGTAGCTAATATTGCTTTAGTACGAGGTGTAATAGCAGCCTCAATTTTAGTTTCATCAATAGTTAAATAGTCTGGATGAATATCAACAAATACTGGCGTACAATTTTCCCAAACAATTGCTGCGGTAGTGGCTACATAACTAAAAGGAGTTGTAATTATTTCTGAGTTATTTCCTAAAATTTTTAAAGCTATCTGAATTGGTATTGTTCCATTATTCATGATAATGATATTGGAAACTGACAAATATTCTTTTAATTTTTCCTCTAATTCAAGAACTAATGCTCCTCTATTAGTTAACCATTGGTTTTCCCAGATTCTTTGAACTTGGGCATTATATTCTTCAATTGGCGGAAAAAAAGTTTTAGTTACTGGTATCATTTTTGATTTATTTATTATGCTATTTACTTTTTTATAATTGAAAATAAAATCCCTTTCAGTTCAAAATATTCAGTTGATTTTATAGTTTCATATGTAGCAATGGTTATTATAAGTCCTAAAATACATTGCAAAAGCAAAGTAATCGATATTGAATAATTTAATAATGTCAAACACCACATAGCTGCAGCCACGATAATGGAAACCAAAAATGAAGGATAAATATCTTTTATTTGGGACCAAGTGGAATAGTTGATTAGCCTTGCAGAATAATAACTATTTAATACATAGGCAACAAAAGAGATAAACACGCTTCCCCATAGCATAAGCTCAATCCCGTAAAAAATACCTAAGCATATTGGTACAACAGCTATAGCTTTTTTAATTATTTCCAATCTTAGAAATAAATCAGAGCGGCCTTTTACCATTAACATATTTAGATTAATAGCGTGTAAGGGTTGTAACATTCCTACAAAACAGATAATTTGAAGATAGGGAACTGCTGGGAGCCATTTTACACCAATCGTTATTAGAATTAGTGGTTTTGCAATAGCGGCTAATCCTAACATACAGGCAAATGCAACCAGCATCGTAGCTTTAATTACACGTCGATATGTCAATTTTAATCTTTCATCATCATCTTGTATACTGCATAAAATGGGATAACTAACCCGTTGTACTACGCTTGTGAGATTACTTGAAAAAATTGAATTAAATTGTTCGGCACGAGTATATTGACCTAGTTGAACAGCAGAGTAATACTTGCCAATAATCAAAAAATAAATATTATTATAAATAGTGTCCATTAGTCCTGATATCAATAGCTTTGAACCAAAACCAAAGAGTTCTTGAAAACTATCTTTTGAAAACTCCAAAGCTGGTCGCCACTTATTTAACACCCATAGAAAGATGGAATTTAACAATTGTCGTGATATTTGCTGGGCTACTAAACTCCATACTCCAAATCCTTTCAAAGCCATCGTTATGCCAACAATACCGCTTATAATTGAAGCAATTAATGAAATTTTTGTTTGGGTTTTAAAATCAACTTCTTTTACCAATAAACTTCTTTGTACTATACTGAAAGCGTTTATGATTAAAATAGTCCCCATTACTCTGGTAATAGAAATCAAACTAGGTTCCTTAAAAAACCGGCTTATAGCAGGTGCAGAATAAAACAAAATTAGATAAAGTCCAATTCCTAAACACAGATTAAAATAAAAAACCGTATTATAATCTACCTCTTTTGGCTCCACTTTACGAATTAATGCACTTGAAAAACCACTATCCACTATTGAATTAGACACTGCTATAAAAATCGTAATCATACCAATGAGGCCAAATTCAGCTGGTGAAAGAATACGGGCTAATATAATTCCGACTATAAAAGTGATACCTGCGTTGGCAATATTATCTACAAAGCTCCAACTAACTCCTTTTATGGCTTTTTCTCTTAACCCTTTCATTAATTGAATTGTTTCATGTTTGTTATTTCAACAACCAACTTGATGATTGAATCTTGTCTCCTAACCCATCCAGTAATGTTATTCCTAATTTTTCACAAACAGGTGCTTCGGGTATGGAGTTGTTGTTTTGGTCGCCACCATTGGCAAAAGCCAGTTGGTACTCGTTGTGTAATTGTTCGTGTATGTGTTGTATGGTTGCGCAAACTGTGCGGTCTTCATCAATGGAGAGAAATACCTGGTCTACGCTTTTAATGTTAGATACAATAAACGCGCGTTCGTCTTCTTGTTGAAATTCTTTACTGCCTTTTAGAGCCCGTTGTTTGTCGTTATTGACTATCACAATAATATAATCGCCCAGGGCTTTGGCATTATTGAAATACTCGATATGGCCTTTGTGAATGGGATTAAAATATCCGGAGACTATGATGGCTTTTTTCATTTTTTTATGGGTGTTGGGTGTTGGGTAAAGGGTTTTCTCTTCGACAAGCTCAGAGAACGGTTTTTATTTTGAAATATTATATATACTAATTTTATGTTTCTTTTGACTGTGGCTCTCGTTGTTGACTGAGGTTCTCTTTGTTGACTGAGGCACTCGAAGTCAACAATTGATTTTTATTATTATGAATAACGAATCTTAAAATCGGCACATTGTTTATTTTAAACCATATAAGGCATATAAGAGAGTATAAGTCTAAAATTGTCTGTTGACTGAGGTACTCGTTGTTGACTGAGGTTCTCGAAGTCAACAATTGCATTTATACTGTTGAATACTGAATCTTCAAATTGGCACATTGTCTAATTGACTAATTGGCACATTAAAGACTTATTTCTTTAAAAATTCTTCTTACAATCAATCCCAATACGGTTAAAAACCCAGCTAAGATAGCGCCTAATATAATTCCTTTTGCTTTTCCGAATTTTTCCTTTGGTAAGGGTAATATCGGTTGGTCAATGACTTGTATTAATGGGGTTTCTTTACGTAAGGTTACTTTAGCTAACTCGGCTTGTTTCACGATTTCGGTTAGTATTGCGGTATTGGCTTGCACATCAACCTGTCTTCTTGCGGAAGGCACGCGTTTTACATTAAGGGCTGGATTCAACCCAAAAGTATTGTCATTGGCTACTGCAACACCGGTAATGGCACCGTTTAATTCCCCACGAATGGAATCGGTTTGACGCACTAAAATATCCATATTTTCTTTTGCGCGTTTGCTTTTGGTTTTGATATAGTAATCGATAACGGTGTTGGTTAGCGCCATAGTAAACTGTTGGGCAAAATATTCGCTGGTGACTTTTAAAGTTATAGTACCAATAGATGCTTTTTTGTCTTTTTGCTCAACCGTTAAACTGTTTTTTGAAAGGTCTTTGTAAATTACTCCAAAAATACTGTCTTGGGCTCTCGTAAATTTAGTTCTATCCGTATTGGGTAAAAAAGTAATGCTTTTTAGCGCTGGTTTTTCTTCCCATTTTTCGCGCCATTTTTTGTCTTGAATGAACATTTCGGCTAAGGAAATGGTTTTGTTGTTTTGTGTTACGGGTGCCAATAAGGTTTGCTCTACCATTACGCGCGATTTGAAGAGTTCCATTAAGTTGGCGCCTGAAAAAGCCCCTCCGCCTGATACTCCTAAATCTAATCCAAATGTACTGGCCAATCCTAACGCTCCTCCTAGTCCACCAGACGCTTTTCCGTCTTCTAAAGCGTAAGTAAGTGTGGCGGTATATATGGGTTTTTTATAAAAGGAATAACCAAGGCCAACTAAGGCGCCAATACTTCCAGCTAAGACTATTGTTTTCCATTTAGAAAGTAAAAATGTGTACCTTTCTTTTGCTTTAAGAAGGAGTTCTTTTAGGATTATTTCGTCTTTGTTTGTTTCCATATTTATGTTTTTATTGATAATTGACAATTGATAGTTATGAGTTTTATTTTTTTCACTACAATCTCCAATAATTATTGAAATCCTTTTTATTTTGGACGCCTTTGATGTCAAATAAATAGACGGGGCCGTTGGATAATTTTTCAAATTCTAAAGGTGCCATGTTGCGATAGACTTGATGACCTACTGCCAGAATAATGCTGTCGTATTTTCCTGTTGGGTTGGTTGTTAGTTCAACATCGTAATATTGTTTCAATTCCAAAGGATCTGCACTTGGATCAATGACATCTACTTCAATGGAATAGTCTTCTAATTCTTTGATCAAATCGATTACTTTAGAATTTCGAATATCGGACACCTCTTCTTTAAAGGTTATTCCCATTACTAATACACGAGATTTACCGGGATTTTTATCTTGTTCAATTAATGTTTGAACAACTTTTTTCGCAATAAACGTAGGAATAAAATCATTTACTCTTCTACCTGCTGCAATCACTTGAGGGTCGATACCCACTTTCTTTGCTTTGTGCATCAAATAAAATGGATCTACACTGATGCAATGTCCACCTACCAATCCGGGTTGGTAGGGATGAAAGTTCCATTTGGTTCCGGCCGCTTCCAGAACGGCTTGGGTGTCAATATCCATTTTATCAAAGATAATCGCCAATTCATTCATTAATGATATGTTGATATCCCGTTGAGTGTTTTCGATGACTTTAGCGGCTTCAGCCACTTTAATGGTAGGCGCTTGGTGTAAACCCGCTTCAATAATAGCTCCATAGACTTCCGAAATATGTTTCAAAGCTTCGGGACTGTTTCCAGATACAATTTTTAATATTTTACCTACCGTTTTTACACGATCTCCAGGCACAATTCGTTCTGGACTGTAGCCAAATTGAAAATCGATTCCTGCTTTTAAACCACTGTACTCCTCCAAAACTGGAATACAATCTTCTTCTGTACAACCAGGATAAACCGTGGACTCATAGACCACCGTATCTCCTTTTTTCAATATACTTCCAATACTTTTTGAAGCACTTAATAATGGATTTAAGTTGGGTACTTTATTCTTATCGATATCTGTAGGAACCCCAATAATATGAAACGTGGCTTCTCGAAGGGGTTCAACTAAAGACGTAAAAGTGATATCGACATTTTTGAAAGCTTCCGAATTTAACTCATTAGAGGGATCAATTCCTTGCTTCATTAGTTCAATTCGAGTTTCGTTTATATCAAAACCAATGACCTTGAATTTCTTAGCAAATTCCAATGCTAAAGGCAATCCTACATAGCCAAGTCCAGTTACTGAGATGATAGTCATTGTGTTAGGTGTTTTG
>CANHNG010000162.1 GCA_947461915.1 Flavobacteriaceae bacterium | reverse complement strand
GTATTTTTTATCCCTATACCGCTAATTTTTATAAAGCAGCCAAAACATTTGAATTTAAAACAATTAACGAGGCTACTTTCGAACTATGGGATGGGGATAAGAGCCTAGGGCAGTTCCGATATGGTTCCTTAATACCTTTGAAGGATTCTAAATTGAGGGTTTTGAAAATGCCGGCAGTTCCGTCCGTTGATTTTGACAAGTTTACGACGCTTACCATAAAAGTAACCCCTCTTAAGGCAGTGATAGAAGAACTTTCAGAAATATTGGGAGTAGAATCCATAAGCAAGACCAGCAGTATCGTGAAACTAACTCTAACGAGTGAAATTAGGGAAAAAGGGGAGGACTTTTTGAACGAATTGGTAAAAAATTACAATGAGGATGCCATTAGCGACAAGAATTATGTGTTGAATAACACGATGGACTTTGTTCAATCCCGCATCAAAGATATTGCTTCGGAATTAAGTAATGTGGAGAAGGTAAACGAAAATTTCAAAAAACAAAACCAAATTACGGATCTTACCTCCAATGCAGGATTGTATTTGCAAAGTGCGGAAGGATACGAAAAAGCAGTTATAGAAATAGAGTCGCAGCTCAATGTGGTCAATGATATGATTGATTTTGTGAAAAACAAAGGGAATGCGGTTTTGATTCCCGTCAATATTATGCCGGCAGGAAGCGGATCTGATATTGTAAAATTTATTGGGGAGTACAATGAAACGGTGATGCAAAAGAATAGAATCATGAAAGAGGGAACCCTCAAGAATGCCATCGTGATTAATTTAAATCAAAGGATAGAGGATTTAAACAGAAACATAAAAGAAAGTCTATCCGTGTTAAAAACCTCATTGAAAACAAAAAAAGAGGATTTAGACAAGCAAAATAGTGTGTTAACAGGCAAGATAAATAGCATACCCTCACAAGAGCGCGAATTTAGAATTATTGACAGACAGCAGAAAATTAAAGAAACCATTTATTTGTATTTGTTACAAAAAAGAGAAGAAACTGCTATTTCCTTGTCCGTAACAGAACCCAATGCCAAAGTGGTCGACGAAGCGATTTCCTATGACAAACCAGTGTCGCCCAAAAAAACGATCATTTATTTACTCACTTTAATTTTAGGATTTGGAATTCCCTTTGTCATTATATATGTCAAAAATTTACTGGACACCAAAATAAAAACAAGGGAAGACATAGAAAAAATAAAAGGGATTCCTTTTATAGCCAGTGTCACCCTGGCTGAAAAAGATGAAGTTTTTGCTAAAAATAGCCGGACAAGTTCAGCGGAATCCCTTCGAATTGCAACCAGTAATGTCGAATTTATGGTTAGTGGCGTAAAAGAAGGAATGGCCAAAACGATTTTTGTAACGTCTACGCTGCCTGGAGAGGGCAAAACCTATATTGCCATTAATTTAGCCACTTCTCTCGCAGAAACCAAAAGAAAAGTATTGTTGATTGGACTTGATTTACGTGCCCCGAAAATCAAATCCTATTTTAATATTGATGAATCCATTAATGGCCTGACGGCTTATTTATCTAAAAAGAACCAAAACATTCACGATTATATTCGGCCATCAGGAATTGAAAACTTGGATTTGTTGCCCTCTGGAATAATACCGCCAAATCCTGTCCAATTATTAAAAAATGGGGGTATTGATGCCTTATTTGATGAACTCAAAAAAGAATATGATTACATTGTGGTTGATACCGCTCCCGTTAGTTTGGTTGTGGATACGATATTGATTGCTAAAAATGCAGATGCGTTTGTTTATGTAATTCGATCCAACTATTCTGAAAAGCGCACGTTGAAATTGATTAAATCCTTTTACAAAGAAAAAAAGCTGCCTAACATGGGACTTTTATTGAACGGAGTGAAGCCCAAAAAAGCCTATGGTTACGGCTATGGTTACGGCTACGGTTATGGTTATGGAGAGGGCTCAGAGACAGAAACAAAAGTTTGGTATATTCAGATATTGGAAAAAATAAATGATTCATTTAAATTCTAATTTAGCGTCCTCATAGGCAACATTATGGGATAGCCGAAAAAGAAAATTAACTTTTAGCACGGATACATCGGGAGAGCTTTCCCGAGGTGCTTTGGCCTCCTTCAGGGTTTATTTCTCAAAGTTTTACTGCTTTTTTTTGAATACAGATTTCACAAATTGATACCTATTTCTCGGTGTCGAGTTGTGAAATTTTCTGTTTTTAGTAATACCTCTTTAGCTCTTTCCGGGTATTAGAACTCAAAAAAAACAGACTTACAATGAATAGAATATGGTCGAAACCCATCGGAATTACGTGAGAAAATCCCAGTTGTAAATACTGAATCAGGATTTCAAAATAGGTCATTTATTCTTTCAAAAGTTTAACAGTGGTGGTTGAGGTATCTTTTATTCTTAAGAAATAAACGCCATTGGGAAAAGCCGAGAAATCTTGTTTCTCAATCATTGAACCAGAATAAATCAACTGGCCAAAACTAGAATACAATTCATATTTTTCGTTTCCTGAGTAGGATTTTAAATGGATAGTGGATTGAAAAGGATTGGGATAAACCCTGTTTTCATTGACCTCAAAACTTTCGTTATTCAAGAATGTTGGATTGCAATAGTTGGTCGACCCAACTAATGTAGACATTTCGTTGCAAAGAGAGGTGTAATTGGCAGTTTGAACAGCGTTTAAAGTTCCTAGAAGTAAATTTGTCTTTTCGGTAGGGTCGGTTGTTAAATTGAAGAATTTTTCGGTGCCATTGTCAAATTTAAGTAATTTGTAATCGCCATTCCGCATCGTTTTTCCATCACCAACAACAGGAATATTTTTAAAAATTTCGGTGAATGCTCCAGATCTAACAGATGTGGCCGTGTTCAAAAGTATGGGCATTAAACTATGGCTATCGACAACAGTTGTTGGAATTCGACTTTGCCAATTGGTGTCGCCGAACAGTTCTAATATGGTGGCAAATAAATCAACGGTATTCACAAGAGCATTGCTCGATCTGTTCGGATTGACCACATCGGGACCAGAAATAATAAATGGAACGGTTACACCTCCTTGATAAATACTGCCTTTGGATGGATTGGTTTGCGCCACTCGATTATCATCTCCATTATCGCCAATAAAAATAATATCCGTGTTATCCCATTTTCCGGAGCTAATTAAATAGTCAAAAAACCGACCTATTTCTGTATCCATTGCCTCAACCATGGCTTGAAAATAAGGGACTGGATTTGTGTCTATGTCAGTTTGAGTTCCTGCTAAAGTGTTGGCCGCAATCAAATTCGTAGGCGGCAAATGATAGGGCGTATGTGGTGCATTGAATGCCAAATGCAAATAAAATGGTTTTGTTGCAGCTTGGCCACTAATATAAGAAATGGCATTGTTTACGTTTTCGGTAGTAGCGTAATTTGTGCAGGTAGACTTTATGCCATTGGTTATTTTTGTCCAATTGTAAAAACCATCAACTAGTTGTCCGGGTTGCCCTAAAGCACCTGCTAGATTTCCTTCATAGTGGTCAAATCCCATTGTGTTGGGATAATTATAACCCGCAAGTGCGGCAGTGGTAACGTGCCATTTTCCGATACATGCCTTAGAAATTCCATTGGGGGAATATAAGTTTAACACTTTTGGGATTGTATTCTCGGTAAGGCTTAATTTTGTATTACTCCCATCAACCACATCTCCCACACCGGTTCTAAAACTATATCGACCCGTAAGGATTCCGGCACGGGTTGGTGAACACAATGGATTTGACCATGCATTGTTGAAAACAATTCCTCTCTCTAACAAGCGTTTTACATTGGGCAATTTCACGACATTAGCCGCGTGATCGGGGTACATATCACAGTACTCTTTTCCTAAATCATCGGCAATAATTAAAACCACATTGCGCTGGGCATAATTGGTATAACCCAATAATAACAGTACAACAATTAGGGTTGTTTTTTTAATCATTTCTTTTTAATTACTACTTTGAAGGTATCTTTTTTGTATCCAGATTGTACCGATAGATAATAAATTCCATCAGAAATTCCGTCTGTATTGAATCGATATTCACTAGCATTTATTTTAATTTGTTTGTTGATAATAACTTTTCCCAAAGGATCTGCCAATTCAATTTTAGCAGAAGGGATATCGTTTGGAAAAGAAATTAAAACATAATCAGAAGCAGGATTTGGATATAGCTTAATCGATGACTGAAGCTTTTCCTGTTTGACCGCCAAGGTAGGATTTCCTCTAACACAAATTACATAATTAGAATTTGTTTTCACATCATAAGTGGTAATTCCATATTGAGTATACCAGTACCAAGCACTACTTGGGTTACTATTGTTAGGTCTTAATGTAGTTGATGACCAATATTTTTTTGTACCCAAACTACTAAAATATGGAGAAAAAACAGAAGGATTTGTTGCCAATTCATTATTTAAGGATTGCAATTCCTTGATGTTTGGCAATCTCCAATCTGATTCATTTGCTAATGAAAGTCCCTCGGCATATGTTAAAGCGTTTTCCCATGTTAAAGCCGAATTATTAGGAACTTTTTGCCAAATCAATTGGGTCAAATTATCCTTGATAGTTCCATCACCATTATCCGTAAAATGGTTTGTAATTGTTGTGGGTGTGGATATATTTCGAACTGCTCGAGCATGAAATTTTTTTGTTCCACCCGCACTACTAGTTTCCGTTTTAAGATGGTTTCCAATGCCTCCTCCTGAGTTAGCGACCCAGACTTTTGTGGTAGAATTGTTTTCATAGACACTTGTCCACCAATATTCTGCTCCAGTTGGAGTAAAATAGGTTGTATTTATTGCCGGGTTTCCATTTTCATGAATCAAAATGCTATGGGCTTCAATTGGTGTTGGCAATCTCCAATCTGAATGGCCTCCCAAGACCAAATTATCACAGTATGTTGTGGCATTTTCAATGGTCATTTCACCTCCATCCACTTTTTGCCACATTAATCCCGTGACATTATCGGTGATTGTTCCGTCTCCATTATTAGTATAGGAAGGTGTATTAATCAAATAATCGTGGTCTTCACCAAAGGTAGTCGTGTAACTTGTAGTTTGTCCTGTATCTGGTAATAGTTGAATTGTTTTAGAAACACTTTGTCCAAAAAACAAAGTAGAATTTATAATAATGATTCCGAAAAGCAGTCTTTTTTTCATGTTAAAAACCATTACTTTATTTTACCAAAACTTTTTTGGTAACCAGATAATTT
>CANHNG010000161.1 GCA_947461915.1 Flavobacteriaceae bacterium | reverse complement strand
TGTTGCGTTTCTTCCTCAATATTGGCTGTGACCAATTCACCCGTTTTTGGATGTATGGCAATTTGCCCAGAGGTATAAAGTATATTTCCTTTGAGGACAGCTTGATTATAAGGTCCTATTGGTGCTGGGGCTTTTTCAGTAAAAATAATTTTTTTCATGAAATAATTTTGAATTTCTATAAATTTTGAGTTTAATGAAATGAAAATGTTATCTATTAGAAGTGCTTCGTTTGTCCCATTTTATATCGCTCAATACACCCGATTTTATTCCGATGAAAAAGCTCCAATTGGCATTGGTTCCAAAAGGCATCCAATTGAAATCCATTCTCCAACTCAATAAATCTCTTTCAAAACGAAGTTGTGTGAAGGTAACGCCTTTCTGTACAAAATCATATCCAGTAGATATTCCTGTTTTCCATTTAGAAGTTAAATCAGCATTGGCGGAAATCATTAGAGAATTTCCAACTATTTGTTTTTCTCTATTGTTATTTCCATAAGTCAGGGAATAGGCAAATGTCATATCCCATGGTAATTTGGAACTAAAAAACTCCGAAATCTTGTCTTCACCTTCCTCTTCACTTTCGTCAAATTGACTTTTTCTACGATCGCTTAAATCCGTATTCGTTCCGAACAAGTCGTCTTCTCGACCACCATTTCTTTTTCCTTGATTGTTTTTGTCTTTCGTTTTATCTTCATCCTTTTTGCTTGAAAGAGAGTAATTTAAAGTCATATTGGCACTCGTCATTCTAAACAAACTACCACCATTATCAATATTAAAAACATTAATTCGTTTACCCGAATTATCGATAGCGTAAGGGTCTAAGGTGGTTCCAAAATTCACATTCATTTTGTTGTTGAAAAGCTGTGTTCCCCCACTTACTCTTACTGGCGACCACTTTAGAGAAGCAATTCCGTCAGCATTGATGTCATAACTTGTGGAAAGATTTAAATTATTAAGAAGCATAATTTTTTTAGCTTCGGTCTTGGTGCTGTCTTTGTCAGTCACTTTTGCTTCAAAAGTGTTGCTTAAATCAAATCCAAGTGTGTTCGAATTACTTTTTCCAGGAGCCCCAAAAATTCCGTCTTCAAAACGAGAATATTCTTTTGTCATAGTACCGCTGGCATCAGATGCATAAGTGTCGTAATACTTTTCAAAACTTGGCGTATATCCATAGGAAGCCGATGGTCGAATTACGTGTCTAATTGATTTAATTTTTTTCTTTTCACCAAAATTGAACGTTCCATAAATGGTGGTTCCTATACTGGAAGAAAAGGAATAGGTTCTGTAAGCATCGAAACCATTTACGATGTTATCGACTACTTTGCCTTGAAACGCATCATAATTTCTTCCGATGGTTTTCAAATACCAAACTTCCTTATAATTTGCAGAAGTTGAGACACTGAAATACTTGAACAATTTAAAATTAGTACTCAGCGGGATAGTATGCTCCATACCGGTTTTAGCATCTTTAAACATTTCAGGTTTAAAGAATAACGAATCTTTGGTGGTGAAGCTATTTCTAGCATTTAAATTATATTGCAAATTTATATTTTTGAAAAACCCTTTTTTAATTCCATCTTTTCCAACGAAAGGATAAATTCGGTCAACACTTGCTTGAAGTGTGGGTAATGTCATATTGATTTCCTCGGTTTGGGTGTTTTGAGAATGTGTCGCGGTCAAAGACATTCTCACTTGTGGCACCGAATTGAATGTTTTGGAATAGGAAACAGAAGAGCTTAATGTGTTGTTGAGATTAGAACCGATATTAGCTTGATTTATAGATTGTTTAAAATACTTACTGCTTCCAAGATTTACAGAAGCAGAAAAACTTGAATTTGGATTTGATTTAGAATCTTTGGAATGGGACCATTGAAAATTGTAAATGTTTTGTTTCGAATAATCAGGATAGCCTCTTTCACTATTAATTAAATTTTCAAAACGAAAATTTAAATTTCCTCTATAATTATATCGTTTTGCATAGGAGGATTCAAAACGCATTCCATAACTCCCATTGGTATAATAATCGCCGGAAACAGTTAAATCATAATGGTCGTCAAGTGCAAAATAATACCCTCCGTTTTGTAATGAAAACCCTCTATTATTCGAGTCATTGTAACTGGGTAAAATCACTCCTGAAATACTGGTTTCTTTACTCATTGGAAAAAAAGCAAAAGGCAATGCCAGGGGTGTAGGAACGTCGGCAATAACCATATTAGTCAATCCAGTAACGACTTTCTTGCCGGGAGTAAATTTTACTTTACTAGTTCGGAAATAATACTCGGGATGATCTATATCTTTGGAAGTTGTAAATCGGGCGCCTCTCAAAAAATATACGGAATCATTTTCCTTTTTTGTAATGGCAGCCTTTACTTTAAATTCACCTTGATCTGTTCTTGAATTCCAAATTAATGCTTTTTTTGTCTTGAAATTAAATCGAATGGAATCGGGTTCTATGATATTTTCTCCTTGTTTGAAATTGGGATATTGCGTATAAAACCCAGTAGAATCTTTAATTCGCCCGGCATATACTTCATTTTTTTCGTAATCCATTACAATGATTCCCGACTTTAATTCTATATCCTGATAGTACAATTCGGCCTTATCATATAAGGTAATGCGTTTTTTCTTTTGCTCAATTTTGGCATAATTTTCAGCCTTGTATTTTACCTTGCCCTCAAGAAATGCCTTTTTGGGTTTGATACTATCCTTTTTTATCGTGTCTGATTCTTTATTATTTATATAAACAATTGATTTTTTGGAAGTATCAACACTAATTCTAGTGCTATTTGTTTGGTTTTTAGAAGGTATAGCCGTTTGGCTTTTTGTTATATCTTGGGAATATAATTTACAAGATCCAATTGTTAGGAAAATTGATAATAAAACGATATTAAATAAGTTTGTATGCAAAGGTTTTAATGCTATTTTTGTAAAATATGGCTTGTTTTTTGAAGTGTCAAACTTACATATAAATTTTTGTCAAAAATAATCAATTAATAGATTTATAGCTGTAGTACCTTAATTATAATTAACTTTTAAACTTATGTATATAATTAGTAGAACCAAACTAATATTTTCTTTACTTTTATTGATGGTTTCTTTATTTGGCTTTGGTCAATCCAATGTATTCAAAGTAACCTTGGATGCAGGTCATGGTGCACATGATTTTGGTGCAGTTTATAATGGTCATGTAGAAAAGAATATTGCTTTAGCCATTGTACTTAAAGTGGGAAAGATATTGGAAGAGAATCCTAAAATTGATGTTATTTATACTCGAAAAACAGATATTTTTATCGATTTGATTGAAAGAGCCAATATAGCCAATCGAGCTGATGCCAATATTTTCGTTTCTATTCACTGTAATGCTAATAAAAATACTGTAGCTGACGGCACAGAAACCTATGTAATGGGGATGACTAAAGTAGCTTCAAACCTTGAAGCTGCTAAAAAAGAGAACTCGGTTATTACTCTAGAAAAAGATTATAAACAAAAGTATGAAGGTTTTGATCCTAATTCTCCAGAAACGATGATAGGAATGACTTTGATGCAGGAAGAATATTTGGACAACAGTATTTCGATGGCTAGTAAGGTAGAGGAAGAATTTGCAGCCTTGGGCAAAAAACTTAGACAAGGAGGGGTGAAGCAGGCTCCTTATATGGTGCTCCATAAAGCCTATATGCCAAGAGTATTGATAGAAACTGGATTTATATCCAATCCTGTGGAAGGTAATATTCTAGACTCTGAAGAAGGTCAGGATGATATAGCCAACGCTATAGCAAATGCTATTATTAGTTACAAAAAAGAATATTTTGGCAATGGAAATTTAGACAGTGATTACGAAAAACCCTCTCGAAAAATAATTGAAAAACCCTTAAAGGATACTGCCACTTCCGTAAAACAACAATTAATCGATGTGCCTATTACCAAAAAAACAGTAGTAAATCAGGTTATGGCAGATGGAGTAATCTTTAAAGTGCAGCTTTCAGCAAGCGTCAACAAAGTAGAATTGGATTCTAAAAATTTTAAAGGATTGAAAAACATCTCAAGTTCCCAAACAAAGAATCTATACAAATATATGTATGGTGAAACTTCCAATTATGAAGAAGCAAAAAAATTATTGCAAGAAGCGAAATCTAAAGGATACAAAAATGCTTATTTAATTGCCTTTAAAGACGGGAAAAACATTAGTATTCAAGACGCACTTAAATAGTATTAACGATAAGTTTAATTATTTTTTATATTAAATTTGTATAAACATTTGAATTTTGACATTAACACGAGAAATTAAAACAGCCCTATTAGTCATTTCTGCTATTTTGCTATTTATTTGGGGATATAGCTTCCTTCAAGGAAAGGATCTTTTTACGGATTATAAAACTTTTTATGTGGAGTATGATAATGTGGAAGGTTTGGCTTCTTCAGCCCCTGTTACTCTAAATGGATTAAATATTGGTAAGGTAAGCAGTATAACTTTAGACGAAAACACGGGAAAATTACTGGTGGAATTGCAATTAAAAACCGATTTTCCTATTTCTAAATCTAGCGTGGCGACAATTTATGAACCTGGTTTTATTGCTGGAAAACAAATTGCAATTTATCCGAATTTTAGTGATAAAACTTTAGCGGTAGACGGTCAGAAACTAAAGGGAACTACTAAATTAGGTCTGTTTGCTTCCGTGGGGGAAAAATTAGTACCTCTTCAAGAAAAAATGGAGAAGTTATTGCTTAATGCAGACAATCTAATAACCGGCATAAATAATGTTTTAGACAATAAGGGACAAGAGGATTTGAAAAACAGTCTAGCTTCATTAAGTAAAACCAGTTTGGAATTTCACAAGGCTTCCTTAAGTTTGAACACTATTTTAGATGACAATAAAGTTCAAATAAAAGGAGTGGTCTCCAACTTTAATAAAATATCGAGTAATTTTTCCAAGATTTCTGATTCTTTGAACAAAGCCGATTTGGGAAAAACTGCTAAAAGTCTACAAAAAACCTTGAATGATGTAGATGCGATAATGGATAACCTCCAAGCCGGAAAAGGCACTATGGGCAAGATGTTGAAAGACGAGGATTTGTATAAAAACTTAGATAGAACTACAAAAGAACTTGAATTGTTATTGCAAGACGTGAGACTTTATCCTACTCGATACGTAAATGTCTCCCTCTTCGGAAAAAAAAATAAACCTTATGTTGACCCTGTAAACGATTCGGTTTCAAAAGT
>CANHNG010000160.1 GCA_947461915.1 Flavobacteriaceae bacterium | reverse complement strand
TGCTTGTTTGTGAAGTTTTTTCAAATAATCCAATCGATTCCAACGATACATTTGCAAAGTATTGAAAACAATTGGCTTTGATTTATTATATTTTCGCATCATATCAGCAACTAAATCGTCCACAGCATACTGCATCCAACTTTCTTCGGCATCAATTAATAAAGCAACATTAATATCATGGGAAGCCTTACATACCTTGTCAAAACGCTCCACTACCCTATCCCATTCTTTTGTTTCGGCATCACTTAGTTTTTTTCCTTCACTGACATCCTGGTACAATTGCAAACGACCGAATCCTGTAGGTTTAAAAACCGCGAACGGAATGGCTTTCTTTTCCTTGGCGAAAAAAATGAGATTTAACGTTTTTTCCATTACAGCATCAAACTGTTCTTCCTGCTCCTTTCCTTCTACCGAATAATCCAAAACAGAGAAAACTCCTTTAGTAAACATTTTATCTACAACTGGAATACAATCTTCCTCACTTATACCTCCGCAAAAATGGTCGAAAACTGTGGCTCGAATCAGACCTTCAACAGGAAGATTTGCCTTTAAGGCGAAATTGGCAACCGCAGTTCCTATTCTAACTAGCGGTTCATTGGCTATCATTTTAAAAAGAAAATAAGCCCTGTCGAGTTCGGTATCACTTTTTAAGGAAAAGGCTATTTGGGTATTATCAAATAAATTTTCCATGTTTTTTGATTTGATATAACAAATATAAAGATACTTTGAATTTTATTTGGCAAAAATTACCTTATTTTGCCGTTCAAATAATCAAACAAAATGCAAAATATAAAAGCCAACAATTATCCTATTTATTTCAATGAAAACGGATATGAAGCACTAAACTCCCATTTAAAGGAAAATAAATATTCCAATTTGTTTATCATAGTTGATACTTATACCAATGAATTTTGTTTGCCAAAATTTTTACCCTATTTAGAAACTGAACTCACAATTGAAATAATTGAATTTGAAGCCGGAGAACACAATAAAAATATTGAGACTTGTGTGCAAATTTGGAATGTATTGACAGAACTTGGTGCCGATAGAAAAAGCCTCGTTTTAAATCTTGGTGGTGGCGTTGTCACTGACCTTGGTGGATTTGTAGCTTCAACATTTAAAAGAGGAGTTGATTTTATTCACATTCCAACTACATTACTATCTATGGTAGACGCTTCCGTGGGTGGAAAAACGGGAGTTGATTTAGGAAATTTAAAAAACCAAATAGGGGTCATCAATGTGCCAAAATTGGTACTTATTGATACTCAATATCTAGAAACGCTTCCGCAAAATGAAATGCGCTCCGGTCTTGCAGAAATGCTGAAACACGGACTGATTTATGACAAGGAGTATTGGGAAAAATTCTTGGATTTGAAAGCCATTGATTTTGCTGATTTTGACGAATTGATTTACCGTTCTGTTGAAATAAAGAATGAAATTGTAATTAAGGATCCTACCGAAAATAATATCCGAAAAGCATTGAACTTTGGCCATACTCTCGGGCACGCTATCGAAAGTTTTTTTCTTGAAAACGAAAATAAGCAAACCTTATTACATGGTGAGGCAATTGCAATTGGAATGATTTTGGAAAGTTATATTTCATTGCATAAAAATTTGATAAATGAGTCGGAATATCTCCAAATAAAAACTGCTATAAAAGCGATATATAATGATGTAGTTTTTGAAGAAAATGACATCGAACCAATAATGGAATTGCTGATTCATGATAAAAAAAATGAGTATGGAAATATTCAGTTTGCATTAATTGAAGGTATCGGGAAAATAAAAATTAATCAATCAGTTGAAAATGAATTAATTCTAAAAGCTTTTCAAGATTATAAATCTTAAATTTTTTTACAAAAAAGCGTTGTTTTACGTCTATAATATTTTTTACATTTGCCGCAATGAAAAAAAATCAAAACCAAAGCAATTATACTTCCATTAAAAACGAGATTAATAACTCCTTCGCAAGGATAACTAAACTTTATTTTAGTTCAAAAGATACTTTTAGTTTTAATTTATTTCAATATTTGAAAGCAGACTATAAGAAGCTTCAAATTATTTACGCAAATATTAGGGTTTGAATTTTAGTTTGTTTTAATTTACATTGCTAACATTCTAAAACACTGAAAAATAAATGAATACAAAATATTTTGATTTAATAAATCAAACCTATTATTTCCCCCAAGAAGAATTCACTTTAAACAAAGACAATCTTCAGTTTCATAATATTGACTTAATGAAACTAGTGGAGAAATATGGAACTCCATTAAAATTTACTTATTTGCCACAAATTTCCAACAACATCAACAAGGCCAAAAACTGGTTTCGTAAATCGATGGAGAAAAACAAATATGAGGCCAAATATTACTACTGTTATTGTACTAAAAGTTCTCATTTCGAATATGTAATGAACGAAGCTTTCAAAAACAATATTCATATTGAAACTTCTTCTGCTTTTGATATTAATATCGTGGAAAATTTAATGGTTTCTGGTAAAATAAACAAAAGTACTTATGTGATTTGTAACGGATTCAAAAGAGACCAATACATTGAAAATATTGCTCGATTGATTAACAATGGCCATAAAAATACCATTCCAATAATTGACAATTACGAGGAACTTGACATTTTACAGGATAAAATCAAAAGAAAATTCAAAATTGGGATTCGAATTGCTGCTGAGGAAGAACCAAAATTCGAATTTTATACTTCGCGTCTTGGCATTGGCTACAAAAACATAGTTCAGTTTTACAAAAAACAAATTCAGGACAACAAAAGGCTTGAACTTAAAATGTTACACTTTTTCATCAATACCGGCATCAATGATAATGCATATTATTGGAACGAATTAGTTAAATGTATCAAAGTATATGTGGCCTTAAAAAAGGAATGTCCTACACTTGATGGACTAAACATTGGTGGTGGTTTTCCCATAAAAAACTCCTTGGCGTTTGAATACGATTACCAATATATGATTGATGAAATTATCAATCAAATCAAAATTGCCTGTGACGAAGCTGAGGTGGATGTCCCCAATATTTTTACCGAATTTGGGTCCTATACTGTTGGTGAAAGCGGTGGGGCTATCTACCAAATTTTGTATCAAAAGCAACAAAATGACAGGGAAAAATGGAACATGATTGATTCCTCTTTTATAACGACTTTACCCGATACTTGGGCGATTAATAAACGCTTCATTATGCTGGCTGTCAATCGTTGGAATGACACATATGAAAGGGTTTTGCTGGGCGGAATGACTTGTGATAGCGACGATTACTACAATTCTGAACAAAACATGAATGCCATTTATTTGCCAAAATACAATAAAGAAAAGCCACTTTATATAGGTTTTTTCAATACAGGCGCATATCAAGAAACGATAGGCGGCTATGGCGGATTACACCACTGCTTGATACCGGAACCCAAACATATATTGATTGATAAGGATGAAAACGGGATAATCGCAACCGAAATATTCTCGGAACAACAAACCGCTGAACAAGTAATGAAAATATTAGGCTACAACAAAAAATAAATAATAAATTCCACAATTAATTAATTTAAAAATTCGTTAAATTTGAGTATCTATTTTCAATGTTTCGACTTTTAGATTATTAAATTTTAAAAAATGAGTAAAGGACCAATAAGTCAATTTATTGAAAAGCACTATTTGCATTTTAACTCTGCCTCTTTAGTAGATGCCGCAAAAGCATACGAACAACAACTTGCCAATGGTGCGAAAATGATGGTGAGTATGGCCGGTGCAATGAGCACTGCAGAAATAGGAAAGATTTTTGCCGAAATAATTCGTCAGGACAAAGTGCAAATCATTTCGTGTACTGGCGCAAATCTTGAGGAGGATATTATGAATCTAGTGGCACATTCTCACTATGAACGAGTGCCACACTATCGAGATTTGACACCAGAAGATGAATGGGCATTATTAGAAAGAGGATTAAACCGTGTTACTGATACTTGTATACCGGAGCATGAAGCTTTTCGTCGTCTACAGAAACATATTTACAAAATTTGGAAAGATGCCGATGACAAAGGGGAACGCTATTTTCCGCATGAATTCATGTACAAAATGTTGCTTTCGGGAGTTCTTGAAGAATATTATGAAATTGACTTAAAAGACAGTTGGATGTATGCAGCTGCAGAGAAAAATTTACCTATTATTGTACCCGGCTGGGAAGATAGCACGATGGGAAATATTTTTGCTTCCTATGTAATAAAAGGAGAACTCAAATCATCAACCATGAAGTCGGGTATAGAATATATGGTATTCTTATCGGATTGGTATCCAAAAAACAGTGGGAATGGTGTAGGTTTCTTTCAAATTGGTGGTGGAATTGCTGGAGATTTTCCAATTTGTGTAGTTCCAATGTTGTACCAAGATATGGAAATGCACGACATTCCTTTTTGGAGTTATTTTTGCCAAATTTCAGATTCGACGACGAGTTATGGTTCTTATTCTGGAGCCGTTCCAAATGAAAAAATAACTTGGGGTAAATTAGATATAAAAACCCCAAAATTTATAATTGAGTCGGATGCTACTATTGTTGCTCCATTAATTTTTGCTTATTTGTTAGATTTATAGAAGAATGACTTTATGAAAAGAGTAATTGTTGACTACGCCAAACTTACCCATGAAATTTTAAACCTTTTGGTCGATAGATTCCCTGATGGCTATGATGATTCAAACATTATCCGGTTTCGAAATGCCCAAAATGAATTGGTAGAAGCTGTCGAGGTTCGCACCGACGATACCATTTATTTAGTAAAAGTAAGTACAAAACTTGCCGATAGAATTGAAAATTATGATGAAGATGATGAAATCGAAGAGGAAATTGAACCGGTTGTACCTATGAAAAGATTGGAAGATGGAGAGGAAGATGACGACTTAGATGAAGGCGACAGTCTTGACAAACCAGACTTTAAAGATGACGATGAGGATACAATCGAAGAGGATGAAGATGAAGAAGATGACAATTTAAATGAAAGTGTTTTATCAGATGAATATGATGAGGATGAATAATTTTATTTTTGCATAGCTATAAAAAAAAGGAACTCAAAAGAGTTCCTTTTTTTTATAGCTATGTCCCGTCCTGAAATAAGTTGACACAAAATCGACTTATTATGAATAGATCAGAAAACAGACCAGAAAAGCGTAGTCAACGTGATTATAATTTGGGCTTTAAATTAGCTGTTATTTCGCA
>CANHNG010000159.1 GCA_947461915.1 Flavobacteriaceae bacterium | reverse complement strand
GTGCAATGGAAATTCCATTCGGGCTTTATCATCATCAATATTACCATAGACGCAGCGCAAAGGTTTCATTTTTTTAATCGTGTCCGTCACCACTAAATCTCCAATATCACCAGCATGCCATACCTCGTCAGCCTGTGCAACATATTTTAAAATCGTTTCATCTATATGACTGTGCGTGTCGGAAAGCAGAAGAATTTTTTTCATTTTGTCATGGCGAGCAACGACTTGTCCGCTTAGGCGGGAGCAATAGTATCGTTATTTTTCTATTAAGCCACAAAGTTATTATTTATGATGGAGATTAACGATTTTTTAATTTACTTAATCAGTTCGCAATCGTTCGTTTAAGTTTTGGAAAAATTTTAAAGGTGTAATCAATTTAAATCTTTGTAAATTTGCCACTATTAACTATTTCATTGGACACTTTTTCAGAATCTTAAATCTGAAATCTTAAATCTGAAATCTAATCTTGAGGTACTTTATAAAACTAGCCTATAACGGAACCAATTATCATGGATGGCAATACCAACCGAATGCAGCTTCTGTGCAGGAAACCCTGAACAAAGCATTGTCAGTGGTATTGAATTCTGGATCGAGCGATAGCGGACAGGCGAAGCAAATTGATATTATGGGGGCAGGACGCACCGATACTGGCGTTCATGCCAAGGAAATGTTTGCCCATTTTGATTTTGACCCAATGCCACTTTCTGTTTCGAGTTTAGTGCACAAACTCAACTCCTTCTTGCCCAAAGACATTGTGATTTATGACATTTTTCCCGTTAAAGATGATGCACATGCCCGATTCGATGCCAAGAAAAGAACATACGAATATCATGTAAACACCTTCAAGGATGTTTTTTCGCAAGATAAAAGTTGGCATTTCCATCAAGAGTTGGATTTAGATTTGATGAATGAAGCTTCTAGAATACTGTTTGACCACACTGATTTTCAATGCTTCTCAAAAGTAAATACAGATGTAAACACCTTCGACTGTACTATTTTTGAAGCCTATTGGACTCGAGGCACCGCCGAACAGGGCGCAGACAAACGAGAAAATGATAAACTTATTTTTACCATTTCTGCAAATCGTTTTTTACGCAATATGGTTCGCGCCATAGTGGGAACACTTGTAAACGTGGGATTACACAAAATCACTTTGGATAACTTTAATGAAATTATTAAAAGTAAAAACCGCGAAAAAGCTGGTTTTTCAGTTCCGGCACACGGCTTGTACTTGACAAAAATTGAATACGACTACATTTAACAACAGATAGCTTAGCAGATTCGCGATGACAAAAAAAATGAAAGCAAAAGCATTCGATACAAAGGTATTTAAACGAGTTTTAAAATATACCCGTCCGTACCAATGCAGATTTAATGGCGTAATCATTTTTGCAGTTTTCTTATCTGTTTTTGCGGCGATTCGTCCTCTAATTTTACAAGGAACCGTGGATACTTATATAAAACCTAAAGATAATTATGGCTTATTGTTTTATGTAACCCTCATGGGAATTACCTTGTTATTAGAAGTGGTTTCACAGTTTTTCTTTGTGTTTTGGGCAAACTGGCTTGGACAAGATATCGTCAAGGATATTCGAACCAAGCTCTTCAGACACATGTTGAGTTTCCGAATAAAGTATTTTGACAACACACCTGTGGGACAATTAGTAACACGTTCCGTTTCTGATATTGAACAAATTGCACGAATTTTTAGTCAAGGTTTGTTCATGATAGCCAGTGATTTGATGAAAATGGCGGTTTGTTTAATCATAATGTTCTGGATGAATTGGCAACTTTCGTTAATCGTGTTTGTGGCTATGCCAATATTGGTTTTTATTACACGAATATTCCAGCGAAAGATGCAAATAGCTTTTGAGGAAGTTAGGACGCAAATTGCCAATATGAATTCCTTCGTTCAAGAGCGAGTTACGGGAATGAAAATTGTCCAATTGTTTAATCGCGAAGATGTAGAGTACGAAAAATTTAAATCTATCAACGACAAGCACAAAAAAGCTTGGATAAAAACAATATTATACAACTCTATCTTCTTCCCTATTGCTGATATTATCTCTTCTTTAACTTTAGGATTTATCGTTTTATACGGGGGATTTCAAATTATAAACGGAAATCCATTTACCACTTTAGGACAAATGACCGCTTATACCATGTTCATTGGGATGTTGTTCAACCCATTGCGACAAATTGCTGATAAATTCAATGAGATGCAACTGGGAATGATTGCTGCCAATCGCGTTTTTGACATTCTCGATACCGAGGACCAAATCCAAGATACCGGAACTGTCGAAGCCCCGGTCTTTAAAGGTAACATTCTCTTTAAAAGTGTTCGTTTTGGCTATTTTCACAGAGAAGAAGTAATTAAGGGAATTGACTTATCGGTAGCTGCAGGTAAAACCATCGCCATCGTTGGTTCTACAGGAGCGGGAAAATCGACCATTATCAATTTGCTGAACCGATTTTATGAAATCAATAGCGGGACGATTTACATCGACGACCAAAACATAGAAAACTACACCTTGAGTTCGCTACGGAAACAAATTGCGGTGGTGTTGCAGGACGTCTTTCTTTTTGCCGATACTATATTCAATAATATTACGCTAAACAATCCTGAAATATCTCGCGAACAGGTTTTGGCTGCCGCCAAAAAAATTGGGGTACATAAGTTCATTATGAGCCTGCCGGACAATTACGATTTTGATGTGAAGGAACGTGGCGTAATGCTATCTTCCGGTCAACGCCAACTGATTGCTTTTCTTCGGGCCTATGTGAGTAACCCTAGCATTCTTATCCTTGATGAAGCAACCTCATCAATAGACACCTATTCCGAAGAATTGATACAACGTGCCACCGAAACCATTACCAAAGGAAGAACGTCAATTATCATTGCGCATCGATTGGCAACTATTGTGAATGCTGATCAAATTGTGGTGATGGACAAAGGATTGATAGTCGAGCAAGGAACGCATCATGAACTATTGGAAAAAACAGAAGGTTACTATAAAAATTTGTACGATTCCCAATTTATATTGAATACTTAATTCCTGAATTGTACAATTAGCGACTACTAATTGTACTTTTCCTATGACCAAATTAAAAAATAATTCATAATTTCGCCACAGAATTTTAATGTAGAAAACACATAAAAATGACACGAGCTTTTGCAACTGCATTTTTACAACTAAAAAAATAAACACATAAAAATGAAATACGATATCATAGTTTTAGGAAGCGGTCCAGGAGGTTATGTAACAGCCATTAGAGCATCGCAATTAGGCTTTAAAGTTGCCGTAATCGAAAAAGAAAACTTAGGTGGTGTTTGCTTGAACTGGGGATGCATTCCAACTAAAGCATTATTAAAATCTGCTCAGGTTTTTGATTATCTCAAGCACGCTTCTGATTATGGATTGACCGTTTCTGGGTTTGACAAAGACTTCCCCGCAGTTGTTCAACGCAGTAGAAGTGTTGCTGATGGAATGAGCAAAGGAGTTCAATTCCTAATGAAAAAAAATAAAATTGACGTCATTGATGGCTTTGGAAAACTAAAACCAGGCAAAAAAATTGACGTTACTGATTCAGCCAAAAAAGTTACTGAATATTCTGCAGATCATATTATTATAGCTACCGGAGCTCGCTCCCGTGAACTACCAAACCTGCCTCAGGATGGTATAAAAGTAATTGGATATCGCCAAGCAATGACATTGCCAACGCAACCAAAATCGATGATAATCGTAGGTTCTGGAGCTATTGGAGTTGAATTTGCTCATTTCTATAACTCAATGGGAACAGATGTTACTATTGTAGAATTCATGCCTAACATAGTTCCTGTTGAAGATGAGGACATTTCAAAACAAATGGAACGTTCTTTGAAAAAAGCGGGGATTAAAATTATGACAAGTTCTTCTGTAGAGAAAATTGACACTTCTGGGAAAGGAGTTAAAGCTTTCGTTAAAACAGCCAAAGGCGAGGAAACTTTAGAAGCAGAAATTTTACTTTCTGCAGTTGGAATTAAAACCAACATCGAAAATATTGGATTGGAAGAAGTTGGAATTGTGGTTGACAAAGATAAAATCTTGGTAAACGCTTACAACCAAACTAATATACCAGGCTATTACGCCATTGGTGACGTAACTCCTGGTCAAGCATTAGCCCACGTTGCTTCTGCGGAAGGAATTAATTGTGTAGAAAAAATCGCGGGTCTTCATGTTGAACCTATCGATTACGGAAACGTTCCGGGTTGTACCTATGCCACACCAGAAATTGCTTCTGTTGGTTTGACTGAAAAACAAGCCAAAGAAAAAGGATACGAGTTAAAAATTGGAAAATTCCCATTCTCAGCTTCGGGAAAAGCTAAAGCTGCCGGAACTCCTGATGGTTTCGTGAAAGTGATTTTTGATGCTAAATATGGCGAATGGTTGGGTTGCCATATGATTGGCGCTGGAGTAACTGATATGATTGCCGAAGCTGTTGTGGCTCGTAAGTTGGAAACTACAGGTCACGAAATCCTAAAATCGATACACCCGCATCCAACAATGAGCGAAGCCGTTATGGAAGCCGTTGCTGATGCTTATGGAGAAGTGATTCACTTATAATGATTATTACATTTCTTTTTCTGAAACAATATATATACCGACTTATATTAAAGACAAAGGGCTGCTATTTAAGTAGCCCTTTGTCATATTTAAGGATAATATTTTTACGAATTTATATTTAACCGTTTTATTGTCCTTTTTTCCTATCAGTTACTTTTTTCTTGTAAATAGGAATGAAATATGTAATGGTGTAATTTACTCCTACCCCAAAATCGCCATCATAGGTTCTATTAAAACCTGGAATATAAAGGTTATCAAAATTAGTGGGTTTATCGTTTGATATCAATTTATTAAGACGAAGACTAAAGCCCAAGTAAATATTATTGATCACTTTTGCCTTTACTCCTGCCACTACTTCAATCCAACTGGCCGTTAATCCGTTAAATTTATCTCCGGAAGGAAGTATAGGTACTTCGCCAAAATAGGGATTGGCATTGTAAATTTTGTAACTGTTCAATTCTTGGCTAAAAGTACTTGCTCCATAACGCAATCCAATGGAGATTATATTTTCCATGTTTAACCAGTTTTGATAACCATTATAGTCAAAGCCAACTTTAAGATACGAACCTTTGGTTGTGAAATTCAAACGATCATCATCCGTTGTTTTATTTTCATTACCGAGTTCGGCAGCCAAATAG
>CANHNG010000158.1 GCA_947461915.1 Flavobacteriaceae bacterium | reverse complement strand
CGAAATAACAGCTAATTTAAAGCCCAAATTATAATCACGTTGACTACGCTTTTCTGGTCTGTTTTCTGATCTATTCATAATAAGTCGATTTTGTGTCAACTTATTTCAGGACGGGACATTTTGAATATAGAAAGTCCCGCAATTTGCGGGACTTTTTTTGCTTTTAGTTATTGCGAGCGTAACCCAGTAAATCGCGTCGCAGTGAACAAAAGATTACTTCTTCTTACCTACACGTACGAAACTTAATATAAAAATCCCAATTTTGAACATTTTACAGAATTGGGATTTTATATTTTTATACTATTCAATAAAGCTATGCTACTTAGATGCTTTATAGAGTCAATAAGTTACCTCAAACTAGCTCCCAATTCCGTTTCGAAATTCTTTTGCAACTTGCCCATAATTTTGTCAATTTGAACATCGGTCAAGGTTTTTGAACTATCTTGAATGGTAAAACTCACCGCATATGATTTCTTTCCTTCTGGAAGATTCTTACCTTGGTACACATCGAACAAATTGATGTCCTTTAATAGCGATTTTTCTGTTTGTCGGGCAAGATTGTAGATAGAATCGAAAGTTACATTGTCATCCAATAACAAGGACAAATCTCTCCGGACTTCTGGATATTTAGGAATTTCAGTGAATTTGATTTTGTTAGAAAGTAATTTTAAAATCAAAGCCCAATTAAAGTCGGCGAACAAAACTTCTTGCTTGATATCAAAATGTTTTAAAACGGTTTTCTTCAATACACCATATTCCACAAGTGTCTCATTTCCAAAACCGATTGCAATTCCCTCCGAAAAAACATCAGAAGACATTGGGATGTTTTGTGTTTTTTGAATGCCTAATCTCGCAATAACTCCATTTACAAACCCCTTGAATAAAAAGAAATCGGTAGGTTTTTGTGGATTTGTCCAACTTTCTTTATTTCTGTTTCCTGTTATGAATAGCGTCAAACGTTTGTGTTCTTCATAACCAGAAGGGAATTTATGATAGGTTTTTCCAAATTCAAAAAATTTCAAATCTGAATTTCTACGGTTGATATTATAAGATATTGCTTCTAATCCTGAGAACAATAATGATTGACGCATTGCAGCTAAATCAGCACTTAATGGATTTAACATCATTACATTGTGCTCAGATTTTAGCATTTCGGATAATTCAACATAAGATGAAGTCGTCAATGAATTGGCCATCATTTCATTGAAGCCTTGCGAATTCAATTGGCTCGCAATGATATTTTGAACTTTGTAATCTTCCGTTCTTGGACAATTAGAAACCGTAGCATTCAGTTTTTCTGAAAAATTTATGTTGTTGTATCCATATACTCGAAGGATTTCCTCGATGACATCAATTTCTCTTTGAACATCGACACGGTAAGCCGGAATTGTCAAACCCAATCCAGCGTCAGAAACACTGTTTACCTTGATTTCCAGTGAGGCCAATATATTTTTAATGGTTTCCTTTGGTAATTCTTGTCCAATGATTTTCTTTGCGTTATTGAAATTTAAAACCACCGGAAAATCTTCAATTTTCTTTGGATAAAGATCTATAATATCAGATGTGATTTCGCCACCGGCAACTTCTTGAATCAACAAAGCAGCGCGTTTCAAGGCATATTCCGTTATAGTTGGGTCGATTCCTCTTTCAAATCGAAAGGAAGCATCTGTGTTCAATTGGTGTCTTTTGGCACTTTTTCGAATACTAATTGGATTAAAATAAGCACTTTCAAGAAAAATAGAAGTAGTGGTTTCTGAAACTCCCGAATTTTTTCCGCCAAAAATTCCGGCAATGCATAAAGGACCCGCAGCATCACAAATCATTAAATCTTCCTCGTGCAAGGTTCTTTCTATATCGTCAAGTGTCGTGAATTTAGTTCCGGAAGGAAGTGTTTTTACATTGATTTTTCCGTTTATTTTTGAAGCATCGAAGGCGTGAAGGGGTTGACCCAATTCATGTAAAACATAATTGGTAACATCTACAATATTATTTTTTGGATTTAATCCAATGGATTTTAATCGGTTTTGTAACCAAGCAGGTGATGCTTTTACGGAGATTCCAGAAATAGTGACCCCACAATATCTTGGAGCCAATAATGGTTTTTCAACGCTGACATCAATCTTCAATGTCCTTTTGTCAATCCTGAAATTACTCACCGAGGGAGAAATTAATTCCACTTTGACACCGCTTTGCAATAAACCGGCTCTTAAATCTCTAGCCGTCCCAAAATGACTCATAGCATCTGCACGATTAGGAGTTAATCCTATCTCAAAAACCTCGTCATTTTCGATTTTAAAAACACTTGCTGCAGTTGTGCCTGGTACTATAGAATTGTCAAGTATCATAATGCCATCGTGACTTGTTCCAAGGCCTAGTTCATCTTCGGCACAAATCATTCCATGGCTTTCTTGTCCACGGATTTTTCCCTTTTTTATTTGAAAAGCAACACCTTCCTTATCGTATAATGTGGTTCCAATAGTGGCAACAGGTACTTTTTGACCTGCAGCAACATTAGCAGCGCCACATACAATTTGAACAGAAATTCCATCGCCTAAATCAACTGTGGTTACTTTTAACCGGTCAGCATCAGGATGTGGAATACAAGTAAGAACGTGGCCTACAACAATTCCTTCCAATCCACCTTTGACAGATTGGTAATTGTAGACCATTTCAACTTCCAGACCTAAATCCGTTAGTAAAGCCGCCGTTTCTTGGGATTTCCAGTCTATTTTAATGAATTGTTTTAACCAATTGTATGATATTTTCATTTTATTATATGTGTATTTTCAAGGGTGCAAATATAATTATCAATTGTCAATTTTCAATTATCAATTAGCTAATATAATTCCAAATGTTTTTCTTTTTAGTCAATTCGATATAGGTGGCTCTCAAAATGGCATTTTCAGGTTTTTGCATTGGCGCATCGTCTTTCAAAATTTTCAAGGCATAATTGCGTGCCAATATCAAAATATCCCTGTCGCGAACAATATCGGCAATTTGGAGATTCAACACGCCACTTTGTTGGGTTCCCATCAAATCACCAGGCCCACGAAGTTTGAGGTCAACTTCGGCAATTTCGAAACCATCATTTGTACTGACCATTGTTTCCATTCGGGTTTTGCTGTCGGCACTCAGTTTGTGGCTCGTCATCAAGATGCAATAACTTTGTTCTGCACCACGACCCACGCGACCTCTTAGCTGATGGAGTTGTGAAAGCCCAAAACGCTCCGCACTTTCGATAATCATTACGCTGGCATTCGGAATATTCACGCCGACTTCAATCACGGTTGTGGCAACCATAATATTTGTTTTTCCCTCAGCAAAGCGATTCATTTCGGTGTCTTTATCTGCCGGTTTCATTTTCCCGTGAAGGATGGAGATGGAATATTGCGGTAAAGGAAAATCACGGGAAATACTTTCGTAACCATCCATCAAATCCTTGAAATCCATTTTTTCCGATTCCTGAATCAATGGATATACAATATAAATTTGCCGACCCAAAGCGATTTCGTCCCGAATAAATTTCCATACTTTCAAACGGTTGCTGTCAAAGCGATGTACAGTTTGAATAGGCTTTCGTCCTGGTGGCAATTCGTCAATCACAGAAATATCCAAGTCGCCATACAAACTCATCGCTAAAGTACGTGGAATAGGAGTGGCGGTCATCACCAAAACGTGTGGTGGAATTTCGTTTTTTTTCCACAATTTAGAACGTTGTTCTACTCCAAAACGATGCTGCTCGTCAATCACGGCTAAGCCCAAATTTTGAAATTGTACCTTGTCTTCCAATAAAGCGTGCGTGCCAATCAGGATTTGTAAACTGCCATTTTCGAGTTCTTCGTGAATGATTTTTCGAGCTGCAGTTTTGGTTGAGCCTGTAAGTATTTTTATATTGATATTCAATTTTTTGGCTAATTCTGCCAAACCATTGAAATGTTGGTTAGCTAAGATTTCTGTTGGTGCCATCAAGCAGGATTGAAAGCCATTGTCCAAGGCAATGAGCATACTCATCAAAGCCACAATTGTTTTGCCGGAACCCACGTCGCCTTGCAGCAATCGGTTCATTTGGGCATTGCTGCCCATATCAATTCGGATTTCCTTGATCACTCTTTTTTGTGCGTTGGTCAGTTCAAAAGGCAGGTGGTTTTGGTAAAAATCATTGAAATAATTGCCTACTTTAGTAAATGGATGTCCTTTTATTTTGTGCTTCCGAACTAGGTTTTTAGTGATTAATTGCAATTGGATATAGAACAATTCCTCGAATTTCAATCTAAATTGGGCTTTGGCCAAAGCATCGGCACTTTTGGGAAAGTGGATATTGAATAAGGCAGCATTTTTCGGAATCAGTTTTAGTTCGGCTGTCAAAAAATCCGGCATAGTTTCGGAGAATTTGGCTTGGGTTTCCTGAAACAATTGTTGCATCATTTTATTTATTACCCGATTGGAAATTCCTCTGTTTGCCAAAGTTTCCGTTGATGGATAAACGGGTTGCATCGCCGAGCGCAGGCTTTGTTCATGTTCCGTCATCAACTCAATTTCGGGATGCGCCATATTGAAAGTATTTCCAAAGGAAGTGCATTTTCCGAAAATGACACACATTTCATTGAGCTTTAAACTTTCACGAATCCATTTATGGCCTTGAAACCAAACGAGTTCAATTTGTCCCGTATCATCAACAAAAGTGGCAACCAATCGTTTCTGGTTTTTGCCAAATTCAACCGTCTTAATGCTGATGATTTTGCCAATGATTTGAACTTCGGCAACGTTGTTTTGCAATTCGTTAATCTTGTAATAACGTGTCCTGTCAATGTATCGATTGGGAAAAAAATTGAGCAAATGTCCATACTTATGAATTCCCAATTCTTTGCGCAGCAAAGCACCACGGTTGGGACCAACACCCTTAAGGTATTCGATGGGAGTTTCTAGTAGGTTTTGCTGCATAATGCGAAGATAGTTTTTTGTTTGGAAAATAGGAAATACAATTGTTTGGTATTGGTGAAGGAAAAAGTATATTTGAATTCTTAAACTTTCAAGAAATGAAAACCCATCTCGCTTTACTTCGTGGTATCAATGTTTCAGGTCATAATATGATAAAAATGGAGCTTTTAAAAAGCTGTTTAGAAGCCATTGGTTTTCAAAACGTGCAAACTTACATTCAATCGGGAAATGTTTTTGTAGATACAGTAGAAGAAAGTCCAGCTAAAGTGGGTTTTCTAATCAAGCAGGAGATTTTTAAAACTTTTGGTTGCGATGT
>CANHNG010000157.1 GCA_947461915.1 Flavobacteriaceae bacterium | reverse complement strand
TTTTGTGTGTAGTAGTGGTAACAATATGGCAGTGTGGTAAAGGGTCATTCATCAAACCTTTGGCGATAAGACCTGCAGGATGTGAAATATCAGCTAATAAAATAGCCCCAACACTGTCTGCAATTACTCTGAAACGCTCAAAATCGATATCACGAGAATATGCCGAAGCACCTGCGATAATTAATTTTGGCTGTTCTTTTGTTGCTATTTCTTGAATTTTATCATAGTCTAATCTTCCCGTCTCTTTGTCAACACCATAAAAGGAAGGGGTATATAAACGTCCTGAAAAGTTTACTGGAGAACCGTGAGTTAAATGCCCTCCATGAGACAAATCAAAACCTAAAATTTTATCTCCAGGTTTAATACAGGCATGATAAACGGCTGTATTCGCTTGTGAACCAGAGTGTGGTTGTACGTTTGCATACTCAGCTCCAAATAATTCTTTAGCTCTATCGATAGCAATTTGTTCTATTACATCAACCACTTCGCAACCGCCGTAGTATCTTTTTCCAGGATATCCTTCGGCATATTTATTGGTTAAAACAGAACCAGCTGCTTCCATTACTTCATCACTTACAAAATTCTCGGATGCAATAAGTTCTAATCCATGAATTTGTCTGTCTTGTTCCTCTAAAATAAGGTCAAAAATTTGTTCGTCGCGTTGCATTTCTTTGATTTTAATTAATTTGCTGCAAAAATACGAAAAAACGTTTGGTAAATTGTCAGATTATAATATATTTGATAAGTAATTCTTAACAAAATAATTAACACCGTTATGTCTATAACTGCTAATAATATCAATAGAAAATCATGGCTAGAAGTCCCAGTCGATAGTGATTTTCCTATTCAAAATATTCCTTTTGGCGTTTTTCTTACGAAAGAAAATGTGGTGACTGTAGGAACTCGAATTGGTGATTTCGCTATCGATCTAGGAGCTTTGCAACAATTGAATTACTTTGAGGGAATCGAATTGACGGATGATATGTTCCTACAAGATACTTTGAATGACTTTATTTCTGACGGGAAAAAGACATGGCGATTGGTTCGGAATCGTATTGCTGAAATTTTTGACGAAAAAAATCCAAAGTTACGAGATAACAAAAAAGATAAAGATATTGTCATTTTCAAAATGACAGATGTGGAAATGCAATTGCCGGTTTTAATTGGAGACTATACTGATTTTTATTCCAGCAAAGAGCATGCAACCAATGTTGGCAAAATGTTTCGCGACCCCGAAAACGCATTACTATCCAACTGGCTACACATTCCTTTGGGATACCATGGAAGAAGCTCCTCCATAATTCCTTCTGGAATACCTGTAAATAGACCTATGTGCCAAACTTTACCAAATGGGGAAAAAACACCCGTTTTCGGTCCTTCACGAATGATTGATTTTGAATTAGAAATTGCTTTTATTACTACTGATGCTAATGTTATGGGAGAAAATATTCCAATAAATGAAGCAGAAGATTATATATTTGGAATGGTTTTAATGAACGATTGGAGTGCTCGCGACATTCAAAAGTGGGAAAGCGTGCCGCTTGGTCCGTTCTTATCGAAAAACTTTGCCTCTTCCATTTCTCCTTGGATTATTACCATGGATGCTTTAGAGCCTTTTAGAACTAAGGGGCCAAAACAAGATCCTGCACCTTTCCCCAATTTACAACAAAAAGGCAAACATAATTTTGATATAAATTTAGAAGTTTCTATACAAACCGAAAAAGGCAATGCAACCGTAGTTACCAGATCTAACTTTAAGTATATGTATTGGTCAATGAGCCAACAGTTAGCGCATCACACATCGAATGGATGCCGAGTAAACTCAGGGGACATGATGGGCTCCGGAACCATTTCCGGTCCTAATCCAGATAGCTATGGCTCTATGTTAGAATTAACATGGGGAGGAGAAAATCCAATTAAACTAAATGATGGAACGGAACGTAAGTATATAAATGACGGAGACACCGTAATCATGAAAGGTTTTTGTAAAAACAATGGTGTAAGAATTGGATTTGGAGAAGTTTGCAGTAAATTACTTGCGCCCTTCGTTAGAAAATAAAAAACATTGAATCAAAATTTTGTTACAAAAACACAAATTTAGCATTGTATTTCAAAAATTAGTTTAAATTTGTGCCGATGAATAAACCAAGTTTACATATAACTCCTATATCACGGACAAACAGACCTGAGACTTCTCCCGAAGTTCGGATGCTATAACTATAGTCACCAAAAAGTGTTTGTTTATTTTTATTCATTTTTCATTTTTCTTATTTTGAAATTACATCATTTATCCTTTGGATTACAACCTGAAAATAGTATTGTTTTCTACATGTCAATTTATGAAGTAATTTATAGTAAAATAAACAATTGCACTGTTTTATTAACATCAATAAACACGCCATTTTTTAATTTAAAATTCAACTCTTGAAATGAATATCTCCATAGTCGTAACTCAGGAAGAACATTATAAATATTCGCAGGAAATATGCGAAACCATTGAATCATCCGCCCTATTAAGAGGAACAGGAATTGCAAAACGAACACCTGCTTACATCCAAAAAAAGATGGAAAACAAAGATGCTGTGATTGCCCTAATTGGAGATAAATTTGCAGGATTTTGTTATATCGAAAGTTGGCAACACGGAAAATTTGTTGCACATTCAGGATTAATAGTTCATCCTGATTACAGAAATTTAGGATTGGCAAAAAAAATAAAGTCATTTGTTTTTGATTATTCCTTAGAAAAATATCCTGATGCTAAAGTATTTGGAATCACGACTGGTTTAGCCGTAATGAAAATCAATTCGGATTTGGGATACAAACCCGTTCCGTTTTCCGAATTAACAACGGACCCCAGCTTTTGGTCTGGATGTAAAACGTGTACCAATTTTGAAATTTTGAAAAGCAAAGACAACAAAATGTGCTTGTGTACCGGAATGCTCTATGACCCAAAAGAAAAACCGAAAGACCCACCAAAACACCCGTTTAACGTGCGAATTTGGAACCGATTAAAAGCAATAAAACAAGCATTATTTTTAAAAAATAAATAAAATGAAAAAAGTAGTATTAGCCTATAGCGGAGGATTAGACACTTCTTATTGTCTAAAATATTTGAAAAATGAAAAAGGATATGAAGTCCATACCGTATTGATAAATACTGGCGGATTTGATGAAGCCGAGCTAACTGCAATTGAAGAAAGAGCTTACGAATTAGGGAGTGCACAACACACAAACCTCTCTATTCTTGACAAATATTATGACAAGGCCATCAAGTATTTGATTTATGGAAATGTATTAAAGAACAATACTTATCCTCTATCTGTAAGTGCTGAGCGTGTTTTCCAAGCTATTGAATCCATAAAATATGCCAAAAAAGTAGGCGCCAATGCAATTGCCCACGGAAGTACTGGTGCAGGAAACGACCAAATCCGTTTTGATTTAATTTTCCAAACCATCGCTCCAGAAATTGAAATCATCACTCCTATTCGTGACTTGAAATTATCTCGTCAAGAAGAAGTGTCCTATTTACAAGCTAATGGAGTTGAATATTCTTGGGAAAAAGCACAATATTCGATTAATAAAGGATTATGGGGAACCAGTGTTGGAGGTAAAGAAACGTTAACTTCTAGCCTTCCGCTTCCAAGCAAAGCCTATCCTTCGCAATTACAAAAAGAGGGGGAGGAAAAAGTAACTTTAGAATTCGAAAAAGGGGAATTAGTTGCCGTAAATAGTATTAAAGACAAACCATCCAACAATATTGTTGCTCTTGAAAAACTGGCCAGTGCTTATGCAATTGGAAGAGATATTCACGTTGGCGATACCATAATCGGAATCAAAGGAAGAGTTGGTTTTGAAGCCGCAGCGCCTTTAATTATTATCAAAGCGCACCATTTATTGGAGAAACACACGCTTGGGAAATGGCAACAATATTGGAAAGAACAACTAGGGAATTGGTACGGAATGTTGTTTCACGAAGGTCAATTTTTGGATCCTGTAATGAGGAACATCGAAACTTTCCTTGAATCAACTCAAGAAACGGTAAATGGAACGGTAACTGTTTCTTTGAAACCGTATCATTTTTCATTAGACGGAATCGAATCGGTTAATGATTTGATGAATACCGGTTTTGGTCAGTATGGTGAAATGAACAATGCTTGGACATCGGATGATGCCAAAGGATTTATCAAGATTTTAGGGAATGCCCAAAACATATTTTCATCAGTAAATGATTTAAGCTATGATTAACATTGGAATAATTGGCGGTTCAGGTTACACGGCTGGGGAACTCATCAGGATATTGATGTTTCACCCGAATGCCAAAATCGATTTTGTTTACAGCACAACCAATGCAGGAAAACCGCTTTCGATAGCGCATCACGATTTGTTGGGCGATATCGAAATGAATTTTACCGATACTGTGAATCCTAATGTGGACGTGGTTTTCTTGTGTTTAGGTCACGGGAAATCTATTTCATTTTTAGAAAATAACCAGTTTTCAGACCAAACCAAAATCATCGATTTAGGAAATGACTTCAGATTGACCAAAGACAAAGACTTCAATGGAAAATCTTTTGTATATGGCTTACCTGAATTGAACAAAACCGATATTAAAAATACCCAATTCATTGCCAATCCGGGCTGTTTTGCAACTGCAATTCAACTCGCTTTATTACCATTAGCGTCGAATGGATTGTTAAACGATGATGTGCATATCAATGCCACAACAGGAAGTACCGGAGCAGGAGTTACCCCTTCAGAAACGACACATTTCAGTTGGAGAAATAACAACATGTCTCATTATAAAGCTTTCAATCACCAACATTTGGGCGAAATAAACCAAAGTATCAATCAAATACAATCAGCTTATAAACACGAATTGATTTTTGTACCCAATAGAGGTGATTTTGCTAGAGGAATTTTTGCTACTTTATACACAAAAATCGAAGGTAGCTTAGAAGATGTGGTTGCAAAATACAAAGCTTTTTACAAAGATCATCCATTCGTAACAGTCACCACCACTGATATCAATATGAAACAAGTGGTGCAAACGAACAAATGCATTATCAGTTTGATAAAAAAAGGAGACCGCATCTTGATTACTTCGGTAATCGATAATTTAGTAAAAGGAGCCTCAGGACAAGCTATCCAGAATATGAATTTAATGTTTGGATTTGACGAAAGCACTGGATTGCATTTGAAACCAAGCGGGTTTTAAAAATAATTAAAAGATTGAAATATTTAATGATTGTAAAATTATTAAAATAATTAAA
>CANHNG010000156.1 GCA_947461915.1 Flavobacteriaceae bacterium | reverse complement strand
CCAACATTTCTATAGTTGTATTTTCTAAAGTATATCCTCTTTCTTCGGAGATAACCGTTCCACCAGTTAAAATAGCGATGTCTTCTAACATTGCTTTTCTTCTGTCCCCAAAACCTGGGGCTTTTACCGCGGCGATTTTTAATGCACCACGCAATTTGTTTACCACCAAAGTCGATAATGCTTCACCGTCTACATCTTCTGCAATGATTAACAATGGTTTTCCTGATTGAGCCACTGGTTCTAAAACGGGCAATAACTCTTTCAAAGAAGAAACTTTTTTGTCGTACAAAAGAATGTAAGGATTCTCTAATTCTGCTTCCATTTTCTCTGGATTGGTCACAAAATAAGGAGAAAGGTATCCTCTGTCAAATTGCATTCCTTCCACAACATCCACATAAGTGTCTGTTCCTTTGGCTTCTTCAACAGTAATAACACCTTCTTTTCCAACTTTTCCGAAAGCGTTAGCGATTAATTCGCCAATCACTTCGTCATTGTTGGCAGAAATAGATGCGATTTGTTTTATTTTTTCAGAATCGCTTCCTACCACTTTTGCTTGTTTAGCCAAGTCGGCAACAATAGCTTCAACGGCTTTGTCAATTCCACGTTTTAAATCCATTGGATTTGCACCTGCAGCCACGTTTTTCAAGCCTTCTTTCACGATGGATTGTGCTAGAACTGTTGCGGTTGTAGTTCCGTCTCCAGCTAAATCATTGGTTTTAGAAGCTACTTCTTTTACCATTTGAGCACCCATATTCTCTAAGGGGTCTTTCAATTCTATTTCTTTTGCAACAGTAACCCCATCTTTAGTAACGGTTGGTCCACCAAAAGATTTTCCAATTATTACGTTACGACCTTTTGGTCCAAGAGTCACCTTTACTGCATTTGCCAATGCATCAACACCACGTTTCAATCCGTCACGTGCTTCAATATCAAATTTTATATCTTTTGCCATTTCTTTTTTGTTTAAAGTTTTGTGAGTATTTATTAGTTGAGAATTCCCCCTCTGGGGGTTAGGGGGATTTATATAATCGCAAGAATATCGTCTTCACGCATGATCAAATAATCTTTTCCCTCTAATTTTAATTCAGTTCCTGCATACTTTCCGTAAAGAACGGTATCGCCAATTTTTACGGTCATTTCATGCTCTTTTGTTCCTTTTCCAACAGCAACTACAGTTCCTTTTTGTGGTTTTTCTTTTGCAGTGTCCGGAATGAAAATTCCTGATGCGGTTTTAGTTTCGGCAGCAACGGGTTCTATGAGAACTCTGTCTGAAAGTGGTTTAATATTTAAAGCCATAATAATATGATGTTTTGTTAGTATTAATTTGATAAGAATTCGGTTTCAGAAATTATGCCAACTGCTAAAAACTGACAATTTTTCTTAAAAAAAATGCCAGCTTTGACAGGCTGGCATTTAATATGTTTTTGAAATAAATTATTTTTTTACTGGTTCAGCAGCAGGTGTGTTTTGAACTGGAGCGGCTTTTGTTGGGGCAGCTTCAGTAGGCGCAGCGGTTTCTGTTTTGTCGATAATTTTTGAATCGGCATCGCTTAACGAACCTCCAAAACTTAAACTAGAAAGCAGTATAAGTGCGATTAATATCGTGGCCAATGTCCAAGTGCTTTTATCTAAAAAGTCTGTCGTTTTTTGTACGCCACCTAGCATTTGAGATCCACCTATTGAGGATGATAACCCACCACCTTTAGGGTTTTGAACCATTATTACTACAATCAATAGAAAGCAAACTATTGTTATTAAAACTAAAAAAATTGAAAATGTGCTCATTGTTTATTTATTATTTTGTTGTAAAATCTCTATATCCGAAATACGGTCTGCAAAGAAACTACTTTTTTCTGGATATTTCAAAATTAATATTTCATATGCTTGAATCGCTTTTTGATATTTTTTTTGTTCCAAATAAACCCTAGCCAAAGTTTCAGTCATTAAGTAGGAGTTGTTTGTCTGGTTTTGTTCAGCATAAGTCTTAGAAACCTCCTCTTGTCTTACAGGGGAAATCTTCGGGCTGGATTCAATAAATTTATCAATCAATTCGGTTTTTTTCTTTTTTTCTTCCTCTAAAGCCGAAGTTTCTATACTGACCAAGTTTTCTTTTTTCCTAACGATAGGCTCTATTCTAGAAAGTTGAAGCCATTCCTGAAAAGAATGTTTTTCGTTTATGGAAAAACCCAAAGGTTTTCCGATTTCTAGTTTTCCGACCGATATTTTTGTATCTTCTTCTACTTCTGATACTCCTTTGATAGAGGTGAGGATGGATTGTTCTAGAGGGTTTGTTTTTGACTCAAGCCTTATTTTGGATTTAATTTCTTCACAATCTACAACGCTAATATCAAGAAGTTCTAGTACTTTTTTATCGTATAGCCCTTTTTGGATGGCAACAAAAGTATCCGATGTGATGAAATCGAAAAGAACTGTTCTGTCTGTGGTGTGTGCTGCAGTAACTTTTAACGCATAATTATACTTGAAACTATTTTGATTAAAGAGTCCTTTCAATCGCAAAGCTCTTGCGCTTTGAAAAAACGGAAATTCATCCAGCACTTTTTCTAATGCGTCAGTTTGCTTCCCATTGATAGCATGTGGTTTATTAATCAAATAAGTATAATCGGTTACGTTCATTTTAGTATCAGTGTTCAGTGTTCAGTGTTCAGTGTTCGTCTGTAATCTGACCACTGAATACTGCTAACTGTTTATTACCATTTTGCCAATGATTCATTAAAAATATCTTGCGTTATTCTTTCGAAAATTACTTTTATCGCACTGCTTAAAGTGGCTCCCGTTAGTTGTTGCGCAGCGGGATAATCATAAAAGAAATCAAATGTTTTCTCGAAATTATCGGTTTCCTTGTTTTTATTGGTAAACCGGACATTTACGCTTACGGTCAATCTGTTTTGTGAAGCTTGCTGATCGGCTGTTGCGGTCATCGGGCTTATCCTGTAATTCGTAATTTCGCCTTCGTAGACCAAGTCTCCTCCAGTTTTAACCAAATTCAAATTGGTTTGATTTTGGATAATGTCTTGAAGGGCTAACGTAAATGTGCGTTCAATTCCAGGTTCAATGAGCTCAGAATTGTTTTGAAAGTAATTTACCTGAAATGTTTTCGCATCAATTTTCCCAGTGCCGGTAAAGTTATAAACAGAACAACTGCTGAATACCAGAAGGATTGTAAGCGCAATAATAGGGTAAAGGTTTTTCATTTTGAATTTAAAAAAGTCAAAGATATTCAATTTTTAAAGATCAAACTGTTTTATTTTTCGGTAAAGCGTCCTCTCCGAAATCCCTAGTTCATCGGCTGCAATTTTTCGTTTTCCCTTATTTTTTTCCAAAGATTTTTTGATCATTTCAACCTCTTTTTGTTCTAATCTCAATACTTCTTCCTCTTCGATGCTTTCAGAAAATTGGTAATTATCATCTTGCTCCTGATAATTAGTATCGTTGTTTGGAGTCGTGATGATGGCCGTTCTCGGTTCTTCTTCAAAATCTATTTCGCTATCATCTTTCTTAGAACCATAGATTTTTTTGATTAGATGCGAATTCGTCTCTTGTACTTTTGCTACACCATTTTGCATCAATTCCAAAGTTAGTTTTTTCAAATCATGCAAGTCGCTTTTCATGTCAAAAAGCACTTTGTATAAGATTTCTCTTTCGGTGTTGAAATCGCTTTCGTTTTTCCTCTCCTTTATTACTGAGGGCAAATTGCTTCCTTCCGAAGGCAAGTAGGATTGTAATGTTGCTGCGGTGATGTCGCGATTGGTTTCCAAAACCGAAATCTGCTCGGCTACGTTTCGCAACTGTCGGATATTCCCGCTCCATCGAAATTTTTGCAACAATAGAACGGCACTATCGTCTAATTTGATAGGAGGCATTTTATATTTTTGGGCGAAATCAGCCGCAAATTTTCTAAATAACAAATGAATGTCTTCTTTTCGATCGCGTAAAGGAGGTAAACTTATGTCTACTGTACTCAATCGATAATATAAATCTTCCCTGAATTTGCCTTTTTCGATAGCGTCAAATAAATTGACATTGGTAGCAGCCACAATTCGAACATCTGTTTTTTGTACTTGTGAAGATCCCACTTTTATAAACTCCCCATTTTCTAAGACACGAAGCAATCGAACCTGAGTTGTCAAAGGCAATTCGCCCACTTCATCCAGAAATATTGTTCCGCCACTCGCGACTTCAAAATAACCTTCTCGAGTTCCTGTCGCGCCTGTAAAAGATCCTTTTTCGTGACCAAAAAGTTCGCTGTCAATTGTTCCTTCTGGAATCGCTCCACAGTTTACGGCAATATATTTTCCATGTTTTCTGTGCGAAAGGGTGTGAATAATTTTTGGAATGCTTTCTTTTCCCACGCCACTTTCACCCACAACCAATACCGAAATATCCGTTGGCGCCACCTGAATGGCTTTTTCTATCGCGCGATTGAGTTTCGGGTCAGTCCCGATAATCTCGAATCGTTGTTTTATTGATTGTACTGTTTCCATTTCATTCAATTGATAATTGATAATTAACAATGAACAATTAATTTTTCTTATATTGAATCTATCAATTATTCATTATCAATTATACATTGTTTTTCTAATTCATTTCGCTCAAGCCAACGGCTTCACCTTTTAAAGTTCCGCTAGTGCAACTTGTAATTTTCACATTCACAAAATCACCGATTTTATAATTCTCTTTTGGAAAAACCACAACAATACTTTGTGAATTTCTTCCAGACCAATCTTTTTCTGATTTTTTGGAAACCTTCTCGATTAAGACTTCTGTCGTTTGTCCAATGAATTCTTCAGAACGAAACCAGGAGCTTTTTTGCTGTAAATCGACGATTTCCTGTAATCTTCGCAATTTAGTTGCTTCCGGAACGTCGTCTTCCATTTTGCGTTCGGCCAATGTTCCCGGGCGTTCCGAATAGGAATACATATAGCCAAAATTATATTTCACGTAATCCATTAAACTCAAAGTGTCTTGATGATCTTCTTCGGTTTCGGTTGGGAAACCTGAAATCATATCTTGTGTAATCGAGCAATTCGGAATAATAGTTCTGATTTTATCAATCAAGGACATATATTCTTCCCGAGTGTGCAAACGATTCATGGCGCTCAGAATTCGATTGCTTCCGGATTGAACAGGTAAGTGAATGTGTTTGCAAATATTGTCGTGTTTCGCAATAACATGCAACACGCTTTCGTGCATGTCTTGCGGATTAGACGTCGAAAACCGAATGCGCATTTTAGGGAAACCAACGGCCACTAT
>CANHNG010000155.1 GCA_947461915.1 Flavobacteriaceae bacterium | reverse complement strand
TCAGCCATATATTTTTTTGCATCTTCCGGGGATTTACCACTTCTTACTGTTTCTAAAAACTCTCTAATTATTAACTTGTTATTTTCTGATTGTTGTGCCATTTAGCGTTGGTTTAAGAATATCGAAATTGCGATAAATAATATGAATCTTACCTTCATCGTTGTTTATTTAGTAAAATTCAAATTTATCATTTTTACAGGTTTGTTCTACTGAAACAAACAACTTTTCCTTTTGCAATATCACTTTTTGTAAACTTTTCAACAAGTTTAACCCTTCAATTTCTTGATAGTAACATACTCAATCATCGAATTAAAGTTGCAGCTTTCGTCTTTAAGGGGAGCAAATGAAAACCCGATACGAAAGTGTCGGTTTTTTTTGTGTTTATTATTTTGCAAAATAAAGACCCAATAATTATTTTTGATAAATTAATTTACTTAACTATGAAAACACCTTTTAACAAATTTCTTTACATCGGATTTATGCTTTTAGGATCGTACCAAGCTTTTTTTTCTAAAGATTATATGCAAGCTGCTGCTTCATTAGGAATTGCATTGGCATTTGACCCTTTCAACACTGAACAAAAATGGAATGAAAGACCAAAATGGCAGAAAGCAGTTTTAATCATTCATCTTGCATTAGTAGCTGCTATGTTCGCTTTTGGGATTGGGCTGAATGATAAATAAATATTTTTTTAACTCATTGTTTTTCTATTAGTTAAGTAAATAATCATCGCTTCAAAACTGCAACTTTCCCCAATAAGGGGAGGGGATTTCATTAAAGAAATTAATTAAAAACCAATTTTTCCAAAGTTTCCAATACATAAGTGTGCATCACTTCGCGGTAATCCATATGTGTAACGATTCGCAATTTTCCGTGTCCCATTGAACTTATAAAAATTCCTTTTTGTTTTAATTTTTCCATTAAAACGGTTTCATTTGTATGAGGTTGAACTGAGAAAATCAAGATATTCGTTTCTATTGGTTCCACTTTAGCAACCCAATTCAGTTTTTCCAAAACAGTCCCCAATTCCTTGGCACGTCTGTGGTCGTCTGCCAATCTTTCGATGTGGTTGTCCATTGCATAAATTCCTGCTGCCGCTAAATAACCAACTTGACGCATTCCTCCACCAAGAATTTTACGGATCCTCAAAGCGCTGTGGATGGATGCTTTATCCGATAAAAGAAGGGAACCAATTGGCGCCCCCAAACCTTTGGATAAGCAAACAGAAATGGTATCAAATACTTTTCCGTAGTCTTTTGGATTGTCATTGGTGGCAACCAAAGCATTCCAAATTCGTGCACCATCCAAGTGAAATTTCAGATTATGGGTTTCGCAAACTTGTCGGATTTTCTTGAATTCTTCAAAGTCATAACAAGCACCACCACCTTTATTAGTCGTGTTTTCAACACAAACCAAACTCGTAAGCGGACTGTGATAAAATTCCGGATCATTGATCGAGCCAGCAACTTGTTCGGCAGTAATCATTCCGCGATTTCCGTTCAATAAGCAGCATGAAACCCCACTATTAAAGGAAACACCGCCACCTTCATAATTATAAACATGAGCATACTTATCGGCGATTAATTGCTCACCTGGTTGAGTATGTAATTTAATGGCCGTTTGGTTAGCCATCGTACCCGAAGGAAAAAAAAGTGCCGCTTCCATCCCGAACATTTCAGCAACTTTAGCTTCCAATTCAATTACTGTTGGATCTTGTTTGTAAACATCATCCCCCACTTCGGCTTGAAACATAAAACGTAACATTTCTTGCGTGGGTTTTGTAACGGTATCACTGACTAAATTTATTTCCATAATATAAAAATGAAATAGTATTTTTGTGCAACAAAATTAAATATAATTTATGACAACTACCGAACAAATAAAAGGTATTGTAGAGCGCCTTGGTGCGTTGAGGAGGTATCTTTGACGTTGATGCCAAACTAATTGAAATTACCAACGAAGAAGAAAAAACCTTGGCTCCCGATTTTTGGAACAATCCAAAGGAAGCTGAAATCTACGTAAAAAATCTTCGTTCCAAGAAAAAATGGATTGAAGACTACAACAAAGCAGTCGAAATGGCCGACGAGTTGCAACTCGCTTACGAATTTTTCAAAGAAGGAGAACTTTCCGTGGAAGAATTAGACGAGCAATACGCCGCTACCAAAAACCATATTGAAGCCATCGAATTCAAAAATATGTTGTCTGATGAAGGTGACAGTTTAAGTGCTGTTTTGCAAATTACGGCCGGTGCGGGTGGAACGGAAAGTTGCGATTGGGCATCGATGTTGATGCGAATGTATATGATGTGGGCCGAAAAATCGGGATACAAAATACGCGAACTTAATTATCAGGAAGGCGATGTGGCTGGAATAAAAACCGTTACGCTCGAAATTGAAGGTGACTTTGCTTTTGGCTATTTAAAAGGTGAAAACGGAGTACACCGATTGGTGCGGATTTCTCCTTTTGACAGCAATGCCAAACGACACACCTCTTTTGCATCCGTCTATGTATATCCGTTGGTGGACGATACCATAGAAATTGAAATCAATCCTGCCGATATTGAAATCACGACTGCCCGTTCTAGTGGTGCTGGTGGCCAGAACGTAAATAAGGTGGAAACCAAAGTACAGTTGAACCACAAACCCTCGGGAATCCAAATTCAATGTTCGGAAACGCGTTCGCAACACGACAACAGAAACCGGGCGATGCAAATGCTGAAGTCACAATTGTACGAAATTGAATTAAAAAAGCAACAGGAACAACGCTCCGATATCGAAGCTGGAAAAATGAAAATCGAATGGGGTTCGCAAATCCGAAATTACGTGATGCAACCTTATAAATTGGTCAAAGATGTTCGCACCGGATATGAAACGAGCAATGTCGATGGCGTAATGAATGGTGAAATCGACGGTTTTCTGAAAGCTTATTTAATGATGATGGGACAACGGGAGGAAGAATAGTGTCAGTGTTCAGAAATAAAATTAAACCCGGCAAGTTTTAAAAACCTGTCGGGTTTGTTATTAAGTGTAATATTTTTTTCTGAACCAAAAAGCGACATTCACCAAGGCAATTAATGCCGGCACTTCGACCAACGGACCAATAACACCCGCAAAAGCTTGTCCGCTATTGATGCCAAAAACACCTATTGCTACTGCAATGGCCAATTCAAAATTATTCCCGGTCGCCGTAAATGCGATGGCTGTTGATTTAGAATAATCGGCACCAAAATATTTGCCAATGAAGAAACTAATGACGAACATAATTACAAAATAAATAACTAGCGGAATGGCGATCCGCAACACATCCATTGGTATTTGTATGATCAATTCGCCTTTCAAGCTGAACATTAAAATAATGGTAAATAACAACGAAATTAATGTTATTGGGGAAATAAATAGAACGTATTTGGTTTCAAACCATTTGGCTCCTTTAAGAGCAATAAGAGCATAACGGCTTATAATTCCGAGTGCAAAAGGAATCCCCAAATAGATCCCCACACTTTCGGCAATTTGTCCTATGCTGATGTTGATTTCAAAACTGGTATAGCCAAAATAAGGCGGCAAAATGGTAATGAAAACATAAGCATAAACACTGTAAAGCAATACCTGAAAAATACTGTTCAATGCGATTAAACCCGCTGCATATTCCCGGTTTCCCTCGGCTAAATCATTCCAAACGACGACCATTGCAATACAACGTGCCAAACCAATCAGGATTACACCAATCATATATTCGGGATAGCCCTTTAAAAACATTAATGCCAAAGCAAACATTAATATGGGTCCCACAAACCAATTGAGGAACAAGGAAGCACCTAAAACTTTTGTGTTTTTGAAGACCTCGCCCATTTGTTCGTATTTTACTTTTGCCAATGGTGGATACATCATCAGGATTAGTCCGATTGCCAAAGAAATATTCGTTGTTCCGCTAGAAAAGGAATTGATAAGCCCGCTGCTGGAAGGGATGAAATTCCCGACTGCCACACCGAAAGCCATAGCCAAAAATATCCAAAATGTCAAAAATCGATCAAGGAAACCTAATTTTTTCCGTTCTACTACTGGAGTACAATTCGTTGCTGACATCTCTATTTTTTTATTTGCGAAAAAACATAAAAGATTTCGGTTGCAATTTGCACGCTTCTTTCTTCATATTTTTGGGCTTGTTGTGGTGTGTTGTCAAATGCTTTTGGGTCTTCAAAAGTAATCGGAAATCGTTTTTCGGCACCAGCAATAAATGGACAACCCTTATCTGCAGAGGAACAGGTCATAATTGCGGCAAAATCACTTTGCGGGTTAAAAGCATCATCAAAGGTTTTGGAAAAACCAACGACAGGATGTTCGTTTTGACTGTATTTAATGGCGTAAATTGGGTTATTCCCTTCGGCAATAGTTTTAATTTGAAACCCTTGTTTTGCCAAAGTTTTGACTGCCATAGGAAACATAGCAGTAGCTTCTGTGCCACCAGAATAAGAGAATACATTTTTAATATCATAATGTGCAGCCGCAGTTTGTGCCCAAACTTGGGACAAATGGCTCCTTCTGGAATTATGTGTGCAAATTAAGTTTAGTCTTACCTCTTGTTGATTGTTTACTTTGGTTTGAATAAAATCAATCAGCGGTTGGAGAATGGCTATACGTTCTACTGAAATACTTTCGAAGTTTAAATTAGAAATTACATTTTCAATTTCTAGAAATAGGCTTGTTTTGGTTTTGATCATTTTTGTTTAAAATTTTAAAATGGATAAATTAACAACAGCTTCCTCCCGGAGAACAGCAGTTTTGTTGGTTGTTTGATTCCGATAATTTCACTTTTTGTTTTTCGGCTGGAATCCCACATTGATCTTGGGCTAAACAAGCGGTTTTTTTGTTCAACAAAACAAAGTCTTTTCCATTGAAATCTAAATCATATTTTCCGATTGTTGTGCTTTGGTATTCCACTTCGATTTCGAAATCCCCTATTCCCAATACTTTTTCAGAAAGTTCAATGATATTGAGTAATTTTTGAGGTTTCAAACGGTGTTCAAAATCATTGGCATCCCATAACTGGAAATTAACCACGGATTCATTTCGAACTGTTCCGCCACAATCGATAAATTTTTTGGTTATTAAACCTACTTCTGTAACGTGAAAATGTTCCGGAACCGTTGTTCCGTCAGGCAAGTTGAAGTTTACCACTTCAACCGTTTTTAGTATGTTTTTTACTTGAGAAGGTTTCATAATATTTATATTTAAAAATTTAACAACATAAGTTTTTCTTATTCTCTAAATATTTTGCAATGTCT
>CANHNG010000154.1 GCA_947461915.1 Flavobacteriaceae bacterium | reverse complement strand
CTTCGTCTTCAAATAAATCCGGAACATTGATTTTTGTTAAAAATATTTTTTTCTCCTGAAAAGAATATTCAACCGAAATCAATCCTTTATCGACTATAGTTTCAAATTGTCTGGCAAAAGAATTATCCTTAATTTCCATAGTCATAAAAGCTTCCATATAATTAATTGTGTTTCATTGGTACTTCAATAAGAAGTATTTTCGATTTAGAGTTAATTTTGATTTCGAATTGTTCGAAATCAATTATTCCCATAGCGTCCCTAGTTCTTAAAATTTGATTGTCAACTTCAATTTCGCCTTCAATTAAGAATAGATAAACGCCATTTTCAGGGATATTAACTTTATAGGAGAAACTCGTGTCTTTTTCGAAGATTCCTAGATTTAAAAACGTTTGCTGGTAAACCCATAATGCATTACCGTCATTTTTATCTTTTGGGGAAACAATGTTTACAAAGGTATTGATTTGATTTTCAATATCAAATGATTTTTGGTCGTATCTTGGAATTACGTCTTCCTCGTCAGGAAACACCCAAAGTTGCAGTGTTTTTGCGGTTTCATTTTGGCTCGCATTCATCTCAGAATGCTTAATTCCAGTTCCTGCACTCATTACCTGCACTTCACCAAAACGAATAACACCTTCGTTGCCCATACTGTCCCGATGTTTCAAACCTCCCTCGAGTGGAATCGTAATAATTTCCATATTGGCGTGAGGATGGGTTCCAAAACCCATACCGCCAGCGATGGTGTCGTCATTTAAAACGCGTAGCATACCAAATTGAACGCGTTCGGGATTGTAGTAATTGCCAAATGAAAAAGAAAAATTGGCTTTAAGCCAACCATGATCGGCATTGCCTCGTGAATTTGCTTCAAATAGTTTTGTTTTCATAATTTATTTGCTAATATAGAGTTGGAATCCGAGCTGGTTTCAATAAAAAAATTAATTTTATACAAATTTCGTAATAATAAATGATTGTTGTTGTAATGAAAGCGTTAAAACTAGTAAAATGAGTAAAATCCCTGTTTATTTTATGCCTGGATTGGCGGCCAATTCGTTAATTTTCGAAAGAATAAAATTGCCGGAATCCATTTTTGAGATTCATTTACTGGACTGGGAAACGCCTAAAAATAGAGAAACCTTATTGGAATATGCCAAGAGAATGGCAAAATTAGTAACACATCAAAAAGCAGTTTTGATAGGGGTTTCTTTTGGAGGCGTTTTGGTTCAAGAAATGGCACGTTTTTTAGATTTGAGAAAATTGATAATCATCTCGAGCATAAAATCAAATCTCGAATTGCCCTTGCCGATGAAAATCGCCAAAACAACAAGAGCCTATAAATTAATGCCCACCGGCTTTTTTCAAAATATCAATTTGTTGGCGAAATTCTCTTTTGGAAATATACTCAAGCAGCGAATAAAATTGTATCAAAAATACTTGTCTGTGTTGGAAAAAAATTATTTAGATTGGGCAATCGAACAAATGGTTTTGTGGGATAGAGTAGAGGTGGACAAAAAAGTGATTCACATACACGGTGATGCCGATGCTATTTTCACCATAAAAAACATTCGGAATTGTATCGTGGTCAAAGGAGGTACCCACATTATGATTTTGAGCAAATACAAATGGTTTAATGAAAATTTACCCAAAATTATATTGGAATAAAAAAGGCGATAAGATATTTTCTAATCGCCTTTTTTTGTTTTATCTACCCCTCTTTTCGAAGTTTCGTGGTTTCGGAAGGTGGTGGGATTATATTTTCTTCATTTGTTCTTTCATCATTTTGATCTGATCAGCAAGCATATTCTGTTTGTCCAATTTTCTGGCTTCATTTAGTAAATTTGTTGCTTCCAGTTTTCTTCTGCGGGTCATCGCCACTCCAGCCAAATTTAATTTGGCAACTGCCAAGTCCATATCCATCGACAATCCCAGCTCAATTGCTTTCTTGAAATATTTTTCGGATTGGTTGATATTCGTTTGCGAAAGCATGATTCCGTGCAAATAATTGAAGTAACCTTGTTGTTTTCTTACCAAGGCCGTTTCAGGTTTTTTGATGCGAGCCAACCATTTTTTGGCACCCTCAAAATCTTGTTTTCGCAGTTTCAGGAAGGCTAATAAGATAAACTCATTTTTAAAGTAAAGAAATATTGGAATGGCAGACAATACTATAAGAAAGATTCCATTGCCAATTTCACTTTCCGTAAATCTCCAAATGCCAGTAATTATGATAAGTCCGGCAATAATAAGTTTGATGTTTTTATGAAACATAATGTGTATATTTAAGGTAGCAAAGATAGTAAAAGGAATTAAAAAAAAAATTATAAAACCACTTGCCAGAAATAAAAGTCTTTGTATATTTGCACTCGGTTTTAGAATAACAAAATTCAAAACCACAAAGATACTTAAAATACATTTTTTAAAGATACAAAGCAATGAGCAAAAGAACGTTTCAACCATCGAAAAGAAAAAGAAGAAATAAGCACGGATTTATGGACAGAATGGCTTCTGCAAATGGAAGAAAAGTCCTTGCTCGTCGTAGAGCTAAAGGAAGACACAAATTGACTGTTTCTTGTGAACCAAGACACAAAAAATAATGTTTTTATAAACATACATAAAGGCGTTACTGTTGTCAGTTTCGCCTTTTTTTATACCCAAGCCCCACCCAACGTTACTACAAGTGGAGAGGTTAAAAAAGATTAACAAATAACTATACACTATTTTTTAAAGTATTACGGGAAATTGTAAACTTTAAACTTTAAACTACAAAAAATGCCAAAAGACAATTCCATAAAATCGGTTTTAATAATAGGTTCAGGTCCAATCGTTATCGGTCAAGCTTGCGAATTTGATTATGCAGGTTCACAATCGGCTCGCTCCATTCGAGAAGAAGGAATTGAAGTTATATTGATTAACTCGAATCCAGCAACGATTATGACCGACCCATCGATGGCGGATCATATTTATTTGAAACCGTTAACCACCAAATCTATTATTGAAATTCTTAAAGCACATCCCCAAATTGATGCTGTTTTGCCAACAATGGGTGGGCAAACTGCTTTGAACTTGTGTTTAGAAGCCGACGAAAAAGGAATTTGGGCAGATTTTGGAGTACGATTAATTGGTGTTGATGTTAATGCCATCAACATTACCGAAGACAGAGAACAGTTCAAGCAATTGCTTAAGAAAATTGGAGTGCCTTCTGCACCGGCAGAAATCTGTACTTCGTATCTTCGAGGTAAAGAAATTGCCCAAGAATTTGGTTTTCCATTAGTAATCCGCCCTTCGTTTACTTTAGGAGGAACTGGAGCTGCCATTGTATATAAAAAAGAAGATTTTGATGAACTTTTAACTCGTGGGTTAGAAGCTTCTCCAATACATGAAGTTTTGATTGACAAGGCTCTAATGGGTTGGAAAGAATACGAATTGGAATTATTGAGAGATAAAAATGACAATGTTGTTATTATCTGTTCTATCGAAAATATGGATCCCATGGGAATTCACACCGGAGATTCCATAACCGTTGCGCCAGCAATGACCTTGTCGGATACGACATTCCAAAGAATGCGGGATTATGCTATTTTGATGATGCGCAGCATCGGAAATTTTGCTGGAGGTTGTAACGTACAATTCGCCGTTTCGCCAGACGAAAAAGAAGATATTGTTGCCATTGAAATCAATCCTCGTGTGTCGCGTTCTTCCGCTTTAGCTTCAAAAGCGACAGGGTATCCTATTGCGAAAGTCGCATCGAAATTGGCTTTAGGTTATAACTTAGATGAATTGCAGAACCAAATCACAAAGTCGACTTCGGCGCTGTTCGAACCGACTTTAGATTATGTGATTGTGAAAATACCACGTTGGAACTTCGATAAATTTGAAGGTGCCGACAGGACTTTGGGACTTCAAATGAAATCCGTTGGAGAGGTAATGGGAATTGGGCGTTCGTTCCAAGAAGCATTACACAAGGCAACCCAATCTTTGGAAATCAAAAGAAATGGACTGGGTGCAGACGGGAAAGGATATACTAATTATGAACAAATTATCGAAAAACTGACTTTTGCAAGTTGGGATCGTGTTTTTGTGATTTATGATGCTATTGCCTTGGGGATTCCATTGAGTCGCATTCACGAAATCACCAAAATTGATATGTGGTTCTTGAAACAATACGAGCAATTATATACCTTGGAAAAAGAAATATCCAATTTGAAATTGGAGACTCTGCCAAGAGAATTGCTTTTGGAAGCTAAACAAAAAGGTTTTGCCGACAGACAAATTGCTCACATGTTGGGTTGTCTGGAAAGCCAAATTCATAATTTGCGTTCATCAATGAACATCAATCGTGTATTCAAATTGGTGGACACTTGCGCTGCCGAGTTCAAGGCGAAAACCCCTTATTATTATTCGACTTTTGAAGCTGAAATTGAAAAAGCAAACGGAGAACGCTATGTTCATAACGAAAGTATTGTAACCGGAAAGAAAAAAATAATCGTTTTGGGTTCTGGACCAAACCGAATTGGCCAAGGAATCGAATTTGATTATTCTTGCGTTCATGGAGTTTTGGCGGCCAAAGAGTGTGGTTATGAAACCATCATGATCAACTGTAACCCGGAAACGGTTTCCACCGATTTTGACACTGCCGATAAATTGTACTTCGAGCCGGTATTTTGGGAACATATTTACGATATCATTCAACACGAAAAACCAGAAGGTGTTATCGTGCAATTGGGGGGACAAACGGCTTTGAAAATCGCGGAGAAATTAGCTAAATACGGTATTAAAATTATAGGAACCAGCTTCGATGCTTTGGATTTAGCCGAGGACAGAGGACGTTTTTCTGAACTTTTGACCGAATTAAAAATTCCTTTTCCACAATTTGGGATTGCCGAAACGGCTGACGAAGCTTCTGCTTTGGCAGACACTTTAGACTTTCCATTATTGATTCGTCCTTCTTATGTTTTGGGTGGTCAAGGTATGAAAATCGTCATCAACAAGCAAGAATTAGAAGAGCACGTGATCAATTTATTGAAACAAATTCCAGGAAATAAATTGCTTTTAGATCATTATTTAGACGGTGCCATTGAAGCCGAAGCCGATGCCATTTGTGATGGAGAAAATGTCTATATCATTGGAATTATGGAACACATTGAGCCTTGCGGCGTTCACTCCGGGGATAGTAATGCGACTTTGCCTCCGTTCAACTTGGGTGAATTTGTGGTGACTCAAATTAAAGACCATACCAAAAAAATTGCCTTGGCATTAAGAACGGTTGGTTTAATCAACATTCAGTTTGCTATTAACAACGACATTGTTTACAT
>CANHNG010000153.1 GCA_947461915.1 Flavobacteriaceae bacterium | reverse complement strand
CTAAGTTGTCTTTGTGTTATTTTTGTATTCTAGTCAACGAATTTCAAAGCTCAAAATATGCCAGAAAAAATACACCCCCCTATCGCAAAAATAATACCCAAAAAATTAGATAAATTCGGCGATGTGAGAATTGATAATTACTTTTGGTTGAATGACAGGAAAAATCCAGAAGTCATAGATTATCTTAATAAAGAGAATGCGTATTACAAAAAAATGACTGCGCATACTAAAGTTTTTCAAAAGTCATTGTTTGAAGAAATGAAGGCTAGAATTAAGGAAGACGACGAATCCGTGCCATACCTTTACAACGGTTATTACTACATCACTCGTTTTGAAGTTGGGAAAGATTACCCTATTTATTCCAGAAAAAAAGAAAGTCTTTCGGCTAAAGAGGAAATCATGTTCGATTGCAATAAATTGGCAAAAGGACATGCGTATTTCCAATTGGGAGGTCTGAGCATTAGCCCGGACAATGCCTACGCCACTTTTGCTGTTGATACTATCGGAAGAAGAATATATTCCATTAAAGTAAAAAACTTAAAAACGAACGAAATTCTTGATGATAAAATCGAAAACACCTCTGGCGATAGCACTTGGGCAAATGACAATAAAACCATTTTTTATACACATCAAGACAAAGTGACTTTGCGTTCAGACAAAGTTTTTAAACATAAATTGGGTGCTAATTCTGCCGATGATGTTTTAGTATTCGAAGAAAAAGACGATACTTTTAATGTGGATGTCAGTAAAGAAAAATCAAAGAAATACATTGTTATCAGTTCTTCAAGCACTTTGACAACGGAATACAGAACCCTTTTAGCCGACAATCCAAATGGTAAATTCACCGTTTTTCAAAAAAGAGTTAGGGGTTTAGAATATGATATTTCGCATTTTGGCGATAGTTTTTACATTGTGACCAACAAAGATAAAGCGACCAATTTTAAGTTGATGAAAACACCTGAAAATGCCACTTCAAAAGAAAATTGGAAAGACCTGATTCCGCATAGGGAAGATGTTTTATTGGAAGATATTGAAATTTTTAAAAACTTTCTAGTGGTAGAAGAGCGTTCAAATGGACTCAATAAAATCCGTATCATGCCTTGGAACGGAAAAGGAGAGTATTATTTGCCTTTTGAAAGTGAGACCTACACGGCATATACCACAACCAATGTGGATTTTGATACCGATATTTTACGTTATTCTTATCAATCAATGACGACGCCTTCGTCCGTGATTGATTTCAATATGAAGTCCAAAATCAAAGAAATCAAAAAAGAACAACAAGTTCTAGGCGGAAAATTCGACAAAAATAATTACATTGAAGAACGCATTTGGGCAACCGCAAAAGACGGAACGAAGATTCCCATTTCGATGGTTTACAGACAAGGATTGAAGAAAGACGGCAAAAATCCATTGTTATTATATGCCTATGGGTCTTATGGACACTCAATGGATGCCACGTTTTCATCAACTCGATTAACCCTGCTTGATAGGGGATTTATTTTTGCAATCGCACATATTCGTGGTGGAGAAGATTTAGGACGTCAATGGTATGAAGACGGCAAATTGTTGAAAAAGAAAAATACCTTTACCGATTTTATAGATTGTTCCAAATTTGTAATTGAACAAAAATACACTTCATCCGAGCATTTATATGCCGAAGGTGGTTCAGCAGGTGGATTATTGATGGGGGTAGTAGTCAATTTGGCACCCGAATTATACCACGGGGTAATTGCCCAAGTTCCTTTCGTTGATGTAATAACGACCATGTTAGATGAAACGATACCATTAACCACTGGAGAATATGATGAATGGGGAAATCCAAATCTAAAAAAATATTATAATTATATGCTATCATATTCGCCTTATGATAATGTAAAAAAGCATAATTATCCTAACATGTACGTGTCGACAGGTTTGCATGATTCGCAGGTACAATACTGGGAACCCGCCAAATGGGTCGCCAAAATAAGAAGTATTAAAACTGACAACACTGTTTTGTTCTTAGACACCAATATGGAAGCAGGTCACGGAGGCGCTTCGGGAAGGTTTGAAGCGATTAAAGAATTAGCAAAAGAATACAGTTTTTTATTGGATTTAGAAAAAATTGAAAAGTAATTAGAAAATTTTTGTTAAATTTGCGCAGATTATAGGTTTGAATTAAAAAGAATCCTTGATTAACTATTTTTTTATGAAAGAAGAAATTAACGCTTATAATAATGTTTTAGAATTAATAGGTAATACTCCACTTATTAAACTAAATAAAGTTACCCAAGAGTTAGAAGGAAATTTTTACGCTAAAGTAGAGTCTTTTAATCCAGGGCATTCGACTAAAGATAGAATTGCTTTATTTATAATTGAAGAAGCCGAGAAAAGAGGAATTCTTTCTCCTGGTGATACCATCATAGAAACTACATCTGGAAATACTGGTTTTAGTCTAGCAATGGTAAGTATTATCAAAGGTTATAGCTGTATTTTAGCGGTAAGTTCAAAATCTTCCAAAGACAAAATCGACATGCTTCGCAGTTTAGGAGCAAAAGTATATGTTTGTCCAGCGCATGTTTCTGCTGACGATGAGCGCTCTTATTACAATGTTGCCAAGCGTTTGCATGAGGAAACCAAAGGTTCTGTTTATATCAATCAATACTTCAATCAATTAAATATTGATGCACATTATAAATCAACTGGGCCGGAAATTTGGGAACAAACAAACGGTAAAATAACACATCTTATCGCTTGTAGCGGAACAGGAGGGACCATTTCCGGAACTGCAAAATACTTGAAAGAACAAAACCCCAATATTAGAATCTTGGGTGTAGATGCTTTTGGTTCCGTGTTGAAAAAATACCACGAAACTAAAGAGTTTGATAACAACGAAATTTATCCATACAGAATCGAAGGTTTAGGTAAAAATTTGATTCCATCTGCCACAGATTTCGATGTTATTGATCAATTTATGAAAGTTACCGATGAAGAAAGTGCACACGCAACGAGAGAATTGGCAAAAAAAGAAGGCTTATTTGTAGGCTATACTTCTGGAGCAGTCCTTCAAGCCATAAAACAATATGCAGATGAGGGAGAATTTGATGAAAACAGTAATGTGATTGCCATTTTTCCTGACCACGGTTCCCGATACATGAGTAAAGTATTTAGTGATGACTGGATGAACGACCAAGGTTTCTTTGACAGTATTAATGAAGAAGAAGCTCAGAAAATCGAATTTATAAAATAGACTTCATAGATTTTTAGGAATTTAGATATTATATATAAAAAACTCCAGAGTTATCTGGAGTTTTTTATGGCCAGTCACAGTATTTTAAATCTAATCCAAAGTTAAAAATTGGTCTAAAATTATTCTTCCATCGTATGATACACGTTCATCACGTCATCATCCTCTTCCAATTTTTCGATTAATTTCTCTACATCAGCCATTTCGGCTTCGGTCAATTTTTTGGTGATTTGAGGAATACGCTCAAAACCGGAAGAAAGGATTTCTATTTTTCTATTTTCCAATTCTTTTTGGATGGTTCCAAAACTGCCAAAAGGGGCATAGATTAAAATACCGTCTTCATCTTCAAAAACTTCTTCGGCACCAAAATCGATTAACTCCAATTCTAATTCTTCAGGGTCAATTCCATTCGCAGGTATTCTAAAATTACACGTATGGTCAAACATAAATTCTACTGAACCTTGGGTTCCCATCGTTCCGCTACATTTGTTAAAATAGCTTCTGACGTTAGCCACGGTTCGGTTATTATTATCAGTAGCAGTTTCAACAAGAATCGCTATTCCGTGAGGTGCATAGCCTTCAAACAAAACTTCTTTATAGTTGGCGGTATCTTTATCAGTTGCTTTTTTTATGGCGCGTTCCACATTTTCTTTTGGCATATTCACTGCCTTCGAATTCTGTATAACCGCTCTTAATCTGGAATTAGCTTCCGGATTTGGACCACCTTCCTTTACAGCCATTACGATATCTTTCCCAATTCTGGTGAATGCCTTAGCCATTGCTGACCAACGTTTCATTTTTCTTCCTTTTCTAAATTCGAACGCTCTTCCCATTTCTAAATATATTTTGAACTGTAAAAATACAGTTATTAGTTATTTTTTCAAAAGTTTTTATTTCTTGTAAAACGGCAATTTAACCACTTTCGCAGGAACATCATTTTTCCTGATTTTGATGAAGATTTCGCTGCCAATTTCACTATTTTCGATAGTTACATATCCCAGTCCAATTCCAATATTCATCGATGGTGACATGGTTCCTGAAGTCACGATTCCAATCTGATTACCAGAAGTATCCACAATTTCGTAATCGTGTCTTGGTACTGCACGTTCCATCATTTCGAAAGCTACCAATTTCTTATAAACTCCTGCTTCTTTTTGCTTTTTTAAATTCTCGTAATTCGTAAATTCTTTATTGAATTTTGTAATCCAACCCAAACCAGCCTCAATTGGCGAAGTGGTATCGTTGATGTCGTTTCCGTACAAACAGAATCCCATTTCTAGACGCAAAGTATCCCGAGCGGCAAGACCAATGGGTTTGATTCCGAAGGGGGCACCCGCTTCAAAAACTTTGTTCCAAATATGTTCCACTTCATCATTTTTGCAATAAATCTCAAAACCTCCAGAACCGGTATAACCCGTTGCCGAAATGATTACGTTCTCGATTCCTGCGAAATCACCCACTTCAAAATGGTAATAGGGAATTGCGGCCAAATCTATTGAAGTCAAAGATCGCATGGCTTCAACCGCTTTTGGACCTTGAATGGCCAATAACGAATACTCATTCGAAAGGTTTTTCATTTCTACACCCAAATCATTGTGCGATGCAATCCAATCCCAATCCTTATCAATATTAGATGCATTTACAACTAATAAATACTCCTCGGCTTTCATTTTATAAACTAATAAATCGTCCACAATTCCACCCTCATTATTGGGTAAACAAGAATATTGCGCTCTCCCGATGGTCAAAGTCGAAGCATCATTCGAAGTCACTTTCTGAATCAAAGCCAAAGCATTGGGACCCGTCAACAAAAATTCGCCCATGTGCGACACGTCAAAAACGCCCACGCCGTTGCGAACCACTTCATGTTCAGCATTTACGCCTTCATATAGAATAGGCATATTGTATCCGGCAAACGGCAGTATTTTTGCTCCCAAACTCTCGTGTATGTGCGCAAGTGCAATATTTTTCATTGTTGATTTCATCTAAAAATTGTGAAGCAAATTTATCGATTTAATTCCGAGTGACAAAGGGTTTTAGGGAGCTATTTACTTCGCCAATTCGCTTAGCTCGTATTGCATGTT
>CANHNG010000152.1 GCA_947461915.1 Flavobacteriaceae bacterium | reverse complement strand
TTCAAGTTGAAGGTTTAGTGATATTGAATTATAAATCTCTATTTAATTTTTCAAGTTCCTCAATATCTAACAAATCTTTTGGACGATTTGCAGCTTTTTTGGTAATGATTAAATTTTCATAATCTATAAAATAAACTGGAATATCACTAATTTCTACAATGTATGCTTTTTCTAAAAGTTGTTCAAACGTTTTATTTTCTAAACCTTTTACGGAAGTCATAATATCCAATCGCAAATTAAAATTCAAGGCAATATCTGTCCAACCAGGAATAAATTGCATTGTACTCATATTTTTAAAATCCCCTATTCCCGACTGTTTTAGAGCTAATTTTAAATTTTCTCTGTTTTCGATGGAATCTTCAATAAAAATATCTATGTCACCCGTATTTCGTCCATAACCATAGATATTTACAGCAAACCCGCCTATAGTCAAATATTTAACTTTATTCAAAGAAAAGTATTTCCAAATTTCTACTATTTGACTATTCATTGAATTATTTTGATGTTTTTTTGGCAGTTTTCAAAAGATACGAAATTTCAATAATAGCCATCAATTTTTCAAAACGTTGTTGTGGCGACATCTTTCTAATCTCTTCTATATATCTGGCTTCCATTATAGAAGGATGAGCGTGATTTAATACAGTTGCTTTCATATTTTAAAAAATAATAAGTCAAATTTACAAAATTAACTTTATCTATTTTCAACTCTTTTTTTGTCCTCAAAATATATCCCGCCTATCAATAACAACAACATTCCTATGCAACTAATCAGCGTAATCGTGCTTCCCGTTTGTATTACTTGAGGCTCAAACTTGAATTCTATGGTGTGATTCCCCGCTGGAATTTGGAGTCCTCTTAATGCATAATCTACTCTAAAAATTTCAGTCTCTTTTCCGTCTATAGTAGCTTTCCAACCATTTTCATAATACATTTCTGAGAAGACTGCTAATCCATCATTGTTGTTGTTTGCGCTATATTTGATGTGATTGGGTTTATAGGAAGCTAGACTTACAGAAGCTAGGCTGTCTGTGGCGAAGGCTTTATTTTCAACATCAAATTCCTTTTTGTTTACAACCGCCGTGTTTTTAGTATCCAGTTTATCCAAAGCTTTCATTTCTTCATCTGCCGTTTGCACCAATTTCAAATTCTTTACAAACCAAGCATTCCCATTGGCGTTCGGGTTTTGAGTCGGAATAGAATTGCTAGTTGAATCCGTTTGAATAACATATTTCACATTCAACATATTAAGGATTTCCATATTGTTTTTGGCGATTTGGTAATCAAACAACTGTTGCATTCTTCGTGGCTTCACGGCGCTATACCCACCAATCGACTTATGGAAATAAGAGGCTCTAGCACTAGATAAGTTGCCCGAAACTTCAAAAACTCTATAATGAGTGGGGTCTTGCAAAATCTGTGCATCCGCAGGTGTTTCCTGAAAAGGAACTTCGACTTCTCTTTTGCTTACAAAATCTTTACCTGAAACATATTTTTTATCCACAAAAAACAAATCGAAAATCATCAATAATCCCACTAAAATAATCGCTGTATTTTGGGCTAATTTATTTTTGATAAAAAACCAAAAAACTCCTGCCACAAGTAAAATAAAGAAACCCGAACGCAATAAATCGGCAGAGTAGAGTGTCATTCTATCAGATTTGAGGGCGTCTACAAATGCAGGACCGTAACTTTCCCTGAAATAACTATCGTTTGCTCCCGCAAAACTAAAACTGCCTTTAAGTAAAAACAAGGCAACAACAACTCCAAAACCTACCGCGGCAGATTGCCACAAGGCTTTGAACTGAGCTTCTTTTTCCAATTTAAAAAAGGATTGCAAACCCATAATAGCCAGAACCGGAAAGCACAATTCCAAGATAACCTGAATTGAAGAAACGGCTCTGAACTTGTTGTACATGGGAACAGTGTCAATGAAAAAATCCGTCAACGTAGAGAAGTTTTTTCCCCAAGACAGCATCAATGCAACTATGGCTCCGGAAAGAAACACGTACTTGATTTTTCGCTTATCGGCGAATAAAGTTAAAATTCCCAAAAAGAAAACCACAATCCCGATGTAAGCCGGTGCGGCCACAATAGGCTGATCTCCCCAATACGTTGGCATTGCCGAAACAAAATCGGCAGCCTGTGCTTCGGGAACTCCTTGCCCCATCATAAATTCATACATCTTGCTGTCTTTTCCCAATGCTTCACTATTCGAACCACCAAAAAGTCTAGGCGCAATTAAATTGAAACTTTCGGCTATCCCATAACTGTATTCCGTAATGTAATCATGAGTCAAGGCAATGTTGCCAAGGCTTTTTGAACCATCGGCATTAAAAGACAATTCGCTTTTTCCGCGGGTGCTAAAATCGGCATATTCGGCGGTGGCCAATAAGTTCGTGGCATTGGCGCCAATGGCAAAAATCGCGGCTATTGCCAAAACTAAAAATGAAGTCAAAAGCGATTTGTACTCCTTTTCCTTTACTGCCTGATAAACGAAATAACCCGAAAGAACCAACAAGAAAATCAACAAATAATAGGTCATTTGAAAGTGGTTCGCATTGATTTCCAAGGCAACGGCAAACATCGTCAGCAAGCCTCCCCAAGTATATTTCTTTTGGAAAACCAAGATAAAACCGGCAATAACTAGCGGCATATAACCAATTGCGTGGGCTTTGGCATTATGTCCGACACCCAGAATAATGATCAAATACGTAGAAAATCCGAAGGCCAGCGCCCCGAAAAAAGCTTTGAGAGGATCTATTTTTAAAACTAAAAGGAAGCCATAAAAACCGAGGAAATACAAAAATAAATAGTCCGCAGGACGCGGCAAAAAACGGATAGCATCATCCATCATACCAATATAATCATGAGGATATTTGGCCCCTAATTGATACGTTGGCATTCCGCCAAAGGCTGAATTGGTCCAATACGGCTCTACATGTTCCGAAGCTCTGAAGTCATTTTGCTCCTTTGCCATTCCGGTATATTGCACAATATCCGATTGGAAGATTTGCTTTCCTTGCAAAACGGGGTAGAAATAAATAAGGGAAACGAGCACAAAACCAATTAAAACTAGGGCGTGTGGGTATAACTTTTGAAGTTGCTTCATTATATAATTGGGATTTTGGATTTCCAAATTTAGGATTTAATTGGAATTATAGCTATTTGAATTGTTGTTAAATAAGACTCCGTGTTTTTTACTTTGGAAATGTCCTACGGAATAAAATGAATTGTTTGGCTTTTTAGGGGTTAGAGGCTATTATTCTAATTCTTCATAGTCCACATAATCCCCCACTTTTTTAGTTTCACGGGGTTTCTTAGCATTGGGAGCATTATATTTAACCTCCTCATCATTTGGTGTTTTTTTCCAAGAATTATCTTGCGAGTTTTGTTGCTGTTTTTGAAAGTTCTCCCCCGCTTTTTCCACTACTTTTTTAACCAACAATGGTAAAAACAGTCTCGCCAAAAATTTAAAAATATAATAGAAAGCAAGAAAGTAAAATAATGCTTTTATAAAACCATTAAAAGAAGCCGTTTGCATAAACAAATAATTTTTCGCAAAATTAACAATTCCAACGTTCAAAATTAAAATATCATTCTTAAATAAATAATAAAATATAGTACATTTGAAAAGCGTTTTTACTTTTTTAAGCAAACAAAAATAATATGTTCCAGATCAAAACCTTAGTTGCCGCAGCTTTTTTTAGTATTCCAACTATTCATTATAGCCAATATACAGACCAAATTAATTCGAATAGACCCGGCGAAACGATGTCGGCTTTTGCTGTTGGCAAGTCCGTGATCCAGTTGGAATCGGGATTGTACGGCATTCAGGAAAAACATAGCATTAGGAATTGGGATGCCAATGGATACGGACTGGATTTGACCCTAAGATGGGGGTTGTTTCTTGAAAAACTGGAGTTGATAGCCGACCTACAATACCAATATGAAACATTTAATCCAACCATCATTTATCCAGATCGATCAGCATTGAAACAAACGGTACTTGGCGCTAAATACCTGATTTATGACCCATTCAAAAATTACGAAAAAAAAATAAATGTATATAGTTGGAAAGCCAACCGTTCTTTTAATTGGCATCAAGTAATTCCTGCGGTTTCTGTATTTGCTGGAGCAAACCTTACATTCGCGAACAATCCCTATTATTTTTCTGAAAAAGGGGCTATTTCTCCAAAAGTTATGTTGATCACACAAAATCATTTGGGCGATGGAAGTTGGGTTTTTATAACCAATATTATTGGGGATTATATTGGAACTGATTTTCCTAGCTATAATTATGTTCTTACTTTAACAAAGGGATTCAATGACCATTGGTCTGGTTTTATAGAAAATCAAGGGATAAAAAGCGATTTTTATAGCGATGCGATTGTTCGTGGTGGGGCTGCTTATTTACTGACTAATGACATGCAAATTGATGCTTCCATAAGCGGCAGTTTAAAAACAACCCCTTCTCTGTTATATGGAGGCATTGGATTTTCATGGCGTTTTGATGATAATTATAGGGAGGTTCGAATGGATATTGACTCTGGAGATTCGGAGAAAAAAGCCAAGAAAAGAGCCAAAAAAACTAAAAAAGGATAAACTTACAAGTAGCAGAAACAATGATTACCATAAAAGAAGTCCTCACCAAAAAGGAATTGACAGCATATATAAAATTCCCTTTTTCCTTATACAAAGGCAATGCATATTGGGTTCCACCCATTATTGCCGACGAACTGGAATCCTTTGACAAAACCAAAAACCCGGCTTTCAAAAATGCCGAAGCCTACTTTTATTTGGCCTACAAAAATAATCAAATTGTTGGAAGAATAGCCGCTATCATCAATTGGAGCGAAGTCAACGACCAACAAAAAAAGAAAGTCCGTTTTGGGTGGTTCGATGTTATTGACGATATTGAAGTCACCAAAGCCCTGTTGGAAAAAGTATATGAATTGGGGCGGAAAAACAATTTAGAACATGTTGAAGGACCGATGGGATTCTCCAATCTAGACAAAGTCGGCGTGCTTACCGAAGGTTTCGAAGAAATTGGCACCATGATTACCTGGTACAATCATCCTTATTATGCGAGTCATTTTGAGCGTTTGGGATATGTGACCGAGAAGGAATACCTCGAGAATAAATTCCCTTTCGAAAATGTAAAACTGGAATACTTTGACAAGACCCAGGAATTAATCAAAAGACGCTACCAACTCAAATCCCTCAATTTCAAGAAGACCAAAGACGTTTTCCCTTATGTGGATAAAATGTTTGATTTATTCAATGCGTCCTATGCCAGTTTCTCCTCATTTGTAGACATTTCAGATATTCAAAAAGACTATT
>CANHNG010000151.1 GCA_947461915.1 Flavobacteriaceae bacterium | reverse complement strand
TTAATGAGATAAGAAACCTGTACTTTATAATAGTTATTGGTATAGGTATAATTGCTGTTTTTTATTTCATTTCCAAAACCATAGAGAAATGCAATACTAGTTTCTCCCTTTGTATTTTGGCCGTAAAAAGTAGTTATACTGAATATAAAAATTAATACAATACACTTTATTTTATTCATAAACGAGTTTTCTTTATTATTAAAAAGAAATAATCTTATGTTTAGATTAGTTAAAAATAATAAAATTTTAAAATTGATTTTCAAAAAAAAGACCCGAATAAAATTCGAGTCTTTTCTATATTTAAGAACAAATAACATTAAGCATTGTGTTCTTCTTCAATTTTTTTATGATCCGCTTCAGAAATTGTATCACACAAAACTGGAGTGGCAATAAACAAGGATGAGTAGGTTCCAACTATAATACCAATCAACATCGCAAAGATAAATCCACGGATGGATTCCCCACCGAAAATGAACATAATCAACAATACCATAATCATTGTTAAAGAGGTATTAATTGTTCTGGACATCGTGCTGTTAATAGACTGGTTCACAATTTGATTAAAATTCCCTTTAGCAGTTTTACCTCCCAAATATTCTCGAACCCTATCAAATACAATCACGGTATCATTCATGGAGTATCCGATAACGGTAAGAATCGCTGCAATAAAGTGCTGGTCGATTTCCATACCAAAAGGCATAAATTTATAACACAAAGAGTAAATTCCCAATACAAAAATAACGTCGTGTACAACAGCAGCAATAGCTCCTAAACTATACTGCCATTTTCTAAAGCTGATGACCAAATACAAACCTACAATAAGCATCGCACCAAGTACTGCCCAATAGGCATTGGTTTTGATGTCTTCCGCAACTGTTGGACCTACTTTTGAAGCTTGCAAAATACCTACTTGTTTTCCGTCATAAGCATTTACAAATTTATCGTAAGTCATTCCAGCGGAATAATGTTGTTTCAGATTTTCGAACAATAATTTATTAACCTCTAAATCAGCTTCTACTCCGTGTTCTTGTACTTTGTATTTGGTGGTAATCTTCAATTGATTGTCGCTACCAAAAACTTTAGCTTCGGCACTACCGAAAACTTTAGTAAGCTCCATTTTAATTTCTTCGGCTTTAACCGGTTTTTCGAAACGCACTTGGAAAGTTCTTCCTCCTACAAAGTCGACACCTTGGTCCAAACCATTTGTAGCTAGTGAATATATACTCACGATGGTTACAATTGCTGAAAAAGCGTAAGTCCATTTTTTAACTCCCAAGAAATCAAAATGGAAGTTAGTGAAGAAATTTTTAGAAAATCCAGTAACAAATGACAATTTATTGCTTTTACTGATACTCCAGTCTATAAATATTCTTGCGATAAATATGGAAGTAAACAAAGAGGTAACAATACCTATTAACAAAGTTGTTGCGAAACCTTTTATGGGTCCTGAACCAAAAATAAACAATACCCCACCAGTTAAAATATGGGTAACGTTTGCATCCACAATAGAACGCATCGCTCCTTTCCAACTGTAGGAAGTTTTTACTGCTTCTTCCAGTGATTTACCAGAACGTAATTCCTCTTTTGCTCGTTCGTAAATGATAATATTCGCATCAACTGCAGTACCCATTGTCAAAACAATACCTGCAATACCCGGTAAAGTAAGCACCGCACCTATACTTGCTAAAATTCCGAATAAGAAAAGCAAGTTGACTGCCAATGCCAAGTTAGCATACCAACCTGATTTTCCATAATAAATTAACATCCAAAGCGATACTAAAAGCAATCCAATAAGAGCTGAATTGGTTCCATTATCGATAGCTTCTTGACCCAAGGATGGCCCAACCACTTCTGATTGTACAATATCTGCGGCGGCAGGAAGTTTCCCCGCTCTAAGAACATTAGCTAAATCTTTTGTTTCTGTAATATCAAAAACTCCCGAAATTTCAGATCTACCACCGGAAATAGGTCCGCTAGAAACACCTGGTGCAGAGTATACGATATTATCTAAAACTATGGCAATATTACTTTTTTGTGTATACGCTTTTCCTGTTAATTCTTCCCAAGCCTTAGCCCCTTGACCATTCATTTGCATAGAAACGGCTGGTTTTCCTAGTTGGTCAAAGGTGTCACTTGCATCGGTAACTACACCGCCACCCATTGCAGCTATATTATCTCTGTTTCCTTTTAACGCATATAGTTCAACTGCGTCAATATCTTTACCCTCTTTGTCTTTAATTGTAGTTGGTTTTCCCCAAACAAATTTGGCGTAAAGCTGAGTTGGCGCTAATAAAACCCTGATATCGGCTCTTCTCAAATAACCACCAACAACGGCAGTATCTTTTGGCATGAAAAGCCCTAAAACAGGCCCGCCACCTTGACCGATAATTTTATCCAATAAAGGATTGTTTCCTTTTTTTGTGGATGCTGAATCTTTTGTATTGGTCAATAAGGCACTTAAAGAATCTTTGGCCGCCGTTTTAACTTCTGTTTTTTTGATTTCTGTTTTTTTCAACGACTCATTGGCAGCCATCAAGAAATTGCCAATTTCATCAATTTTATAAGTTTCCCAAAACTCTAATTGAGCAGTACTTTGCAATAATTTTTTGATTCTGTCAACATCTTTGGCTCCAGGAAGTTCTACAAGGATTCTACCAGATTCACCCAATTTTTGAATGTTAGGTTGAGTTACGCCAAATTTATCGATACGTTTTCTTAATACTCCAAAAGCACTTTCAACTGATTCGTCAACTTTTCTTTTGATTACTTTTTGCGCCTCAACATCTGTCATTTGAAAATTAATTCCACCTTCTCCTTGCAGTGTTCTATTAGCAAAAATATCAGGCGAAGCTAATTTTACACTTCCTTTAGAATTAGCTTCAAAAGCTTCAAAGAAAGCATCAATGTAAGTTTGATTTCCTTTTTGATTAGCTGTGGCATCTGCCAAAGATTTATTAAAAACCGGATTTTTAGAATTATTGGATAGTCCTTTCAAAACATCCTTAACTGATATTTGTAAAATAACGTTAATACCTCCCTCTAAGTCAAGACCCTTGTTGATTTGCTTGTCCTTTACTTCATTGAAAGTAAAATTGGTAAATCCAAGATCAAACACATTTTCCTTACCGATAGAATCTAGATATTTTAATTCTTTTTCAGGATTTCCACCAGCAAAAGATTTAGCATCGTTTTTTATTTTATTGGAAACAAAAGTGAACGAAAGTTGGTAAATGCTTACCAAAGCAAATAGAATTGCGAAAAATTTAATAAGTCCTTTATTCTGCATTATTACTAAGAATTAATTATTGTAATTTATTTATTTTTGGTTTCAACCCTTACAAAATAGGACTTAATATTTATTTTTACTAAAAAAATAAACCATTATAAATCACATCCTGTTTTTTAAACCGAGCAAATATATAATTAACGAAAAGATTAACCAATTTATTTATTGATTAATGTCAAAAAAAAGACTGCAAAAGTGCAGTCTTCTCTTTTTTACGCCTATATTATTATGCTAAAACCGATTTTAAGTCTGCATTCATGTTTCTAACAGCATCAGCACTTTTAGCAAAAGCTGCTTTTTCAGCATCACTTAATTTAATATCAAGAATTTGTTCGATTCCATTTTTACCTATAATACAAGGAACACCGATGCAAATATCACTTTGACCATATTCTCCATCCAACATCACCGAACAAGCAATCATTTTCTTTTGGTCATTCAAAATACTATCTACTAAATAAGCAACAGAAGCTCCTGGTGCATACCAAGCTGAAGTTCCTAAAAGACCCGTCAATGTTGCTCCACCAACCATAGTGTCAGCAGCAACTTTGGCTAATTCTTCCTGTGACAAAAACTCAGAAACTGGAATACCATTGTAAGAAGCTAATCGTGTTAATGGAATCATGGTGGTATCACCGTGACCTCCTATAACCATTGCCGAAACGTCATTCGATGGTTTGTCTAAGGCTTTTGATAAATAATATCTAAAACGAGAGCTGTCCAATGCTCCTCCCATACCTATAATTCTATTTTTTGGCAATCCTGTAGCTTTCAATGTCAAATAAGTCATCGTGTCCATAGGATTTGAAACCACCACTATTATTGCGTTTGGAGAATGAGTCAAAACATTATCCGCAACCGATTTAACGATCCCTGCATTAATACCTATCAATTCCTCACGGGTCATTCCAGGTTTTCTTGGAATTCCGGAAGTAATAACTACTACATCGCTCCCTGCTGTTTTTGAATAATCATTGGTCACACCAGAAACCCTAGTATTAAAACCTGTATTGGTGGCACATTGAGAAATATCCATTGCTTTTCCTTCGGCAAAACCTTCTCTGATATCCAATAATACTACTTCACTAGCAATTCCTCTATAAGAAATTGAATCTGCGCATGATGCTCCTACATTTCCTGCTCCTACAATTGTAACTTTCATTTTATGTTATTTTGTTTTTTTATTTGATATGATAAATAATTACGCATCAATATTAGCGTAAACTGCATTTTTCTCAATAAATTCTCTTCTTGGCGGAACCTCATCTCCCATTAACATGGAAAAAACCCTGTCTGCTTCGGCAAGACTGTCAATATTTACTTGACGTAACGTTCTGAAAGCCGGATCCATTGTGGTTTCCCATAATTGCTCTGCATTCATCTCTCCAAGACCTTTATAACGCTGAATTGCTGCGCTTCCGCCCATTTTTGCATTAGCTTGATCCCTTTGGTCATCCGTCCAAGCATATTCTTTTTTATTTCCTTTTTTGACCAAATATAAAGGTGGGGCGGCAATGTAAACATGTCCTTCTTCTATCAATTCTTTCATAAAACGGAAGAAGAATGTCAAAATCAAAGTAGAAATGTGACTACCATCGACATCGGCATCACACATGATAATCACTTTATGGTAACGCAATTTTGATATATTCAAAGCTTTACTGTCTTCTTCTGTTCCGATTGTTACGCCAAGAGCTGTAAATATATTTCGAATCTCTTCGTTTTCAAAAACTTTGTGATGCATTGCTTTTTCCACATTCAAAATTTTACCTCTAAGAGGTAAAATAGCTTGAAAGGCACGGTCACGGCCTTGCTTGGCCGTTCCACCTGCCGAATCTCCCTCGACAAGATACACTTCACATTTTGCAGGATCTTGTTCCGAACAATCGGATAATTTTCCTGGTAATCCACCACCACCCATTACGGTTTTGCGTTGTACCATTTCACGCGCTTTTTTGGCAGCGTGTCGAGCTTGAGCCGCAAGAATCACTTTTTGAACAATAATTCGGGCATCATTTGGATTTTCTTCCAAATAATTTTCAATCATGTCACCAACAGCCTGACTTACCGG
>CANHNG010000150.1 GCA_947461915.1 Flavobacteriaceae bacterium | reverse complement strand
CTAACGCTTCAACAATATGAACTACTTTCAAAACATTTGGTTTAAATAGTAAGCAAAAATAAATAAAAACCTTAAACAAGCCTTTAATTCTCGATAAACCTTTTAAATATTTTTTGTGCTTTCTTTAATAGTTTAACAAATAAGACTATTTTTGGAACTTTCGTCTTTACTTGTAAAATGTATATTTGTTTTACTAATATTTTTTTGATAAAAATGACAGTAAAAAAACAAAATAATCTAACAATATAAATTCTTAAAATTCGTTAGTATTGCAACTTTAAACGATTCAATATAAATAAACTTTACATGAAAAGAATTTTAATTACGGGAGCTGCAGGCTTTTTAGGCTCTCACTTGTGCGATCGTTTCATAGCCGAAGGCTACCAAGTTATAGGAATGGACAATCTCATTACAGGAGATTTAAAAAACATAGCGCATTTATTCAAGCTCGAGAATTTCGAATTTTACCATCACGACATTACTAAGTTTGTACACGTCCCAGGAAAAATTGACTATATCCTCCATTTTGCTTCGCCGGCAAGTCCCATAGATTATTTAAAAATTCCCATTCAAACCCTGAAAGTAGGTTCCTTAGGCACACACAATCTTTTGGGCTTGGCTAGAGTAAAAAAAGCCAGAATTCTTATTGCATCCACCTCTGAGGTTTATGGAGATCCCTTGGTTCACCCTCAAACCGAAGAATATTATGGCAACGTAAACACCATTGGTCCTAGAGGAGTTTATGACGAAGCCAAACGGTTCCAAGAATCCATCACGATGGCCTATCATACTTTTCATGGAGTCGAAACTAGAATCGTTAGAATTTTCAATACCTATGGTCCAAGAATGCGATTAAATGATGGCCGTGTAATTCCGGCTTTTATTGGGCAGGCATTGCGCGGAGAAGATTTAACCATTTTTGGTGACGGAATGCAAACCCGCTCCTTTTGTTATGTGGATGACCAAGTAGAGGGCATTTTTAGGTTATTACATTCCGATTATGTATATCCTGTTAACATTGGAAATCCGGACGAAATCACCATTAAAGATTTTGCAGATGAAATCATAAAACTTACGAATACCAATCAAAAAGTGGTGTTTCTTCCCCTTCCGGTAAACGACCCTCTTCAACGCCAACCAGATATAACCAAGGCAAAACAATTATTGGGTTGGGAAGCCAAAGTTTCAAGAGAAGAAGGCATGAAAATTACCTACGAGTATTTCAAGTCCTTGTCAACAGAAGAACTTTTAAAAGAGGAGCATAAGGATTTTACGGGATATATTCATTAATATGACGGCAGCTCAAAAAGGAAGATATTCAAAATATATCAGACCCATAAGTGTTATATTAGACCTTTTGGTTATCGATTTTTTATGCCTATATTTCTTTAAAGAGCTTCAGTTAAATACTTTGTATTATGTCTTATATCAAAACTTTGGTTGGTTTCTAATAGCCTATTTAATCAAGTTTTATGAAGTCTATCGTTTTACCACTCCAGTCGAAATCATTTCTAAATTAGTCAAACAAGGTGTGCTTTTTTTGCTAATTGTTATTGCTTTTTTCCCTTTTTCTAAACAAAGTATTTTTAGTGGTAAGGCAACTGCATTTTTTTTGGTTTTAAGCTTTGTATTAATTACCATTTCAAAAGTTTTATTGTTTTATTATTTAAAAAGATACAGAATAGTAACGGGAAGTAATTTTAGAAACGCAGTAATTATTGGGCACACTCCTGAAGCTATTAGATTAAAAGGGCTTTTTGAAACTAGAAATGATTATGGCTATCGTTTTTTGGGCTATTTTTCTGATAAAAAATCAAATGCAGATATTAAAGGAAAACTGGCAGATTTAAAACTTTTTGTAATTGAAAATCAAGTGCATGAGATATATTGTTCGTTGAATGAAGTTACCGATGCACAGTTGAAAAATTTGGTTGATTTTGCGGACGAAAACGACAAAATAATAAAGTTTATCCCTGACACCAAAGAAATATTTTCAAAAAATTTAAAAACAGACTACTATGATATCTTCCCTGTACTTACTATACAAAAATCAATCCTTGACGACCCAACCACTAAAGTTTTAAAAAGAACTTTCGATGTTGTTTTTTCGTTTATTGTTACTGTGGGATTTTTGTCTTGGCTTTTTCCATTATTGGCAATTCTTATTAAATTAGAATCAAAGGGACCTGTTTTTTTTAAACAAGGTAGGCCTGGACTAGATGAAAAAGAATTTTTTTGTTATAAGTTCAGATCCATGCAAATCAATATAACAACTGAAATAGAAGCAACTAAAAATGATCCGCGTGTTACCAAAATGGGTAGATTTATGCGAAAAACAAGTCTTGATGAAATGCCTCAATTCCTTAATGTTTTGCTTGGAGACATGTCTGTAGTGGGCCCAAGACCCCATTTATGGTCACAAAATAAAGCCTATGGCAATACTGTAAAAAAATATATGGTAAGACATTATGTAAAACCAGGAATTACAGGTCTAGCTCAGGTAAAGGGTTTTAGAGGGGAAATCGAAACCAATGAAGATATGATAAATCGAATCAAACTTGATGTTTTTTACATTGAAAATTGGTCCCTTATATTAGATTTAAAAATCATTCTTCAAACGGTAGTGAACATATTAAAAGGAGAAGAAAAAGCTTATTAATATGGGAAATATGCTTGTATCCATAATAATACCAACCTTCAACTCTGAAAAATTTATTGCTGAAACTCTACAATCCATACAAGCTCAGACTTACACCAATTGGGAAGTGATTATTGTCGATGATGGTTCTTCAGATAAAACAGTTTCAATAATCTCCAAATTATCCCAATTTGAAGAAAGAATCCAATTTTTTCAACTTGAAGTAAATTCAGGTGCTGGCATTGCCAGAAACTTGGCTTTAAACAAAGTGAATGGAAGATATGTTGCCTTTTTGGATTCGGATGACTTATGGAAACCAACTAAACTCGAGAACCAAATCAAGTTTATGACCCATAATGATTTACCCTTTACTTTTTCTTTCTATGATTGTATCGATGAAGAAGGAAGACCGCTGAACAAAAGAGTTGAAGCTCCTAGAAACCTCTCCTACAAGCAATTATTTTACTGTAATTACGTAGGCAATCTTACTGGAATTTATGATGTAGATTACTTTGGTAAGATTCCCATTTCCGCCATCCGAAAACGTCAGGATTGGATCCTGTGGCTTACAATTTTAAAAAAAATAAAAACGGGACAACCAACTCCAGAAAGCTTGGCTTTTTATAGAGTTAGACAAAATTCAATTTCTGCCTCAAAGCTTGATTTACTGAAACATAATTTCACTGTTTATAGAACGTTTCATAGGTTAAACGTAGTCGTTTCATTAATTTGTATGATTGGATTTTTATTTACTCAATTGATTATAAAACCAAAGTATATCAAGAGATTAAATTAACGAAACAAACTGTTTGAATTTCCCGCTTTTGCTTCGTACTAGTTTTTCTTTTCTTATGAATGTAAAAACCAATCCTTTTTCTAAATATAAGGCAATTGCCGCTTCAACTTTCTCGATTTGTTCCAAATTTAATTCGGTTTCGCTTATATATTCAATTTCAAAAGTATCGACTTTAGTTTGTTTGATGACAAATTCTTTTACGTTGCCATCGTCTTCAATGATGCTTTTGGTTACGTAATAAAATGTCAGTCCGGGCGATTTTTTTCCGCTGGGCAAAACGGCAACATCATTGGTTCGACCGACTAATTTTTTCAGAATTGGTTTTTTTGGGCTGCTCTTCGTGTCCAAAATCCCAATGTCGCCAATGTCGTATCGAATGAATGGATGTGCTTTGTTAAACAAAGAAGTAATCACTATCCGGCCTTCCTTCCCATAAGGTAAAACGTTATTTTCGGAATCTAAAATTTCAATAAAAAGTGTTTCAGAATTCACTTGCCATTCTCCATCGGGATTTTCGAAAGCGATCAAATCTAGTTCCGAAGCGCCATATTCATTGACAACAGGAACTCCAAATTGTTTTTCCAACAAGATTTTGTCTTCCTCAAAAAGCATTTCAGAAGTAACAATACAAACTTTCAAAGTCGCACAAATGCTTTTTAAAACTATGTTTTTTTGCTTTAAAAATTTGGCGAACAAAACAATTGAACTGGTGTAACCGTTAATGTAATGGAACTTTCGGGTTTTGAATTCATTAAAAAACCCTTCTAAAATCTCATCCGACAAATCAAAAATTGAAAACCGGAAGCGGTGGCTCAAAAAATCCTTCAATCTTTCTTTTGTATTTCCGATAAAATCCAAAGGAATTCCATAAAAACGAGCTTGATAGGAACTATTGAAATTAATTCCGTGCCAGCCAAAACGATTGATGTTGGTTGCCCAAGTTAATGCGTGCGAGAACTTGTCTTTGGCAAAAATAAAAGGATCACCGCTCGAGCCCGAAGTTTTATTGACGTATACATTTTTTAAAGAAAATCCCTTTGAAAGCCTTTCGATTAAGGGTTTTTGAAAGTCTTTTTTGGTCATAACCGGCAAATCTTTCCAGTTTATAAAATGGGTTTCGCCGACCAATTTTTGATAGGACGAATTATGCTTTAAGTGAAATTCAACAATTTCTTGTTTTTTGTTTTCAACAAAAATTTCGAATTCTTGTTCGGAAACAGACTGGATTTTTCGCAACTCAGCCTTGGCTTTCTTTATAGGAAAACCATTTAGTTGGAGTGATAAATCGAAAAGTGGAATCATTTTATCAAAACATTTTACCAAAAATAATATTTAACAACAACTAATAACCAACAACCAACAACTTTTTGAAAATTAATTATTTTTTAAGTCTAAAAGCAATTATTTTTGCCGGACTTAATTACTGCACAATGACAATTTTACTACTGGGTTCTGGAGGAAGGGAACACGCTTTTGCTTGGAAAATGATTCAAAGTCCGCTTTGCGACAAACTTTTTGTGGCTCCAGGAAATGCGGGCACGGCTTCGATAGCCAACAATATTGATATAAGTCCTACGGATTTTGATGCCATAAAAACTTTTGTGATTCAGGAAAAAGTAGAGATGGTGGTTGTGGGTCCGGAAGATCCATTGGTAAAAGGGATTTTCGATTTTTTCAAAAACGACAAAGATTTAAAAGATATCCCAGTCATTGGACCATCAAAATTAGGCGCCACTTTAGAAGGAAGTAAAGAGTTTGCCAAAGAATTTTTAATAAAACACAACATTCCAACAGCGGCTTATGATAGTTTCACGGCTGAAACAGTCGAGAAGGGATGTGATTTCTTGGAAACGATGCAACCGCCTTATGTCTTGAAAGCGGATGGATTGGCAGCAGGAAAAGGGGTTTTAATCATTCACGATTTGG
>CANHNG010000149.1 GCA_947461915.1 Flavobacteriaceae bacterium | reverse complement strand
ATATATCAAAGGAATGAAAATTAGTCCTAATGTCATTGGTAAAAACCAAATTCCAAGTCCGTCCGCTTGTCCGTTTGCATTTTGAATTGTCTTGAATGCAATTAGTCCGAAAATGACAACAATAATGAGTTTCAAATATCTAATCATTCTTGTTGCATTTGTATATTGCCTTAATGCGTTGTCTTGTGTTATGTTGGTCGGATAATTAAAAATGTGAGGAAACTTATTTAGGATTGTCAGTCCAACAAATAGAACTGTTGCTATTAGTGGCAAAGTCAAAATAGTCGCCTTTCCGCCAAATCCGTCCGCTTGTCCTGCTCCATTATAATGTGTCGGAATAGTTTCAGGCAGGTTTGCATAGTTTGTAATTGTTAATCCCCAAACAGAAATAATTAAAAGCCAACCAATTATTTCAAATGTTTTGTCGGCTGTTGTGAATTCTAATTTTATTGTTGGTCTTTCTTCCATTGTCAATTTATTTTGTTCGTTGTCGTCTTTTTAGCATTCGCTATAACGTTTTGCAGATTTGCGATGGGCGGAGTTTCAGCACAAATGTTGATGCTGAGAACTGAGCTCTCTGTAACAACAAATCTATCTGCGGAGCACGAAATCCCGCCTATTGCAAATGTGCTGTTATAGCCAGTGGTTTTTGACATTGCCTAGTTATAAATTAGTTTTTGAATAATATAACTATACCAAAAAGTGGGAAAACCTGTCTGTCGTAGTAAATGGCGGTTGTTTCAAAATAAAATTGCCTTTTCCTAATCCCTATAGATAATGTTGGGTATCCAAAATTAAAATTAGAGGTGTTATTATTTAATTGAAATTCACGAATATATATTCTATTGAAACTGTATCTGGGTGTAAGAATTATTGTAATATCTTTTTTTAGATTAACACCAAAAGGAATAAAAATATCAGCATTTAATCCTCCATTAGTTTCTCTACTCAAAGGACTCTTTGAGCCAAATATTTCTATGGAATCTTTAGCGAAAACCCCTCCTAAATCAAAGCCAATTGCAAAATTCATCTTTGCACTAGGATCCATAAAACTATGTTGTAACCCAGTCCGTAGACCCACGCCACCAAGAACATATGGTAAATGCAATGCAAACCTGACATCTGTTTGATTCAAAACACCCCATTGCCCACCTACTGATAAAATAGGAGCGTTTGAAATCTTATTTGTAAAAGATATTTTGCCAGTAGTATTGTTTATCGAATCTATTTTTGCTTTCACACCGGTACCTATGCCCAAATAACCCTCCGAATTCCCTTTGCCCATTGGGTTGGGATTGGTAACATACAAATTATTAGTTACGGTGCAAGACACCATACAAGTAAGGCAAATAATCAGTATAAATAATCTTGATTTATAACTAATTGTCGGTGTATAATTTGTCATTGGATTTTTTGTAGTTTTCTATTTTTACTTCTAACCATTGGTTATAACGTTTTGCAGCTACCCGAAGGTGGCGATTTCGAAGCACTTCACTGTCAACCAAGCAGAAACTTTGATTGAAGTACTAAGCTTGATTTAACCACTGAACCGCCACTTTTGGGTAGGTGCTGTTAGCGAACGTTATTCTTTTATAAACTTTGTATTTATGGAGCCATGCTTTTGGTTAAGAACTTTCAAGATATAGGTTCCAGATGGATAATTGGCTGTATTTAAAATGAATGTTTTAGAATTCAAAACCGTTTCGAAAATTAGTTGACCTGTCAAACTATACAATTCTATTTTTTCCATCAGGTCTTTCTCTAAATGAATTCTTACGACATCCTTTGATGGATTTGGAAATAAACTTACTGTTGTTTCCAAATCAATTTTGGGAATTGACAGAACTGTTGATATATCAAACACTCTCACATGTCCTGAAAATTCACCATTTCCATCATTAGCTTTGGCACCAATAGCCACGATACTTCCATCAGCCGAAATATCTACCGAATAACCTGAATTATCATTAGCAGCCTCTCCGTTAATACTCTCACCTATTTGTGTCCAAACTCCACTTAGATTTTGAAAAATTCTAACATTACCTGCGTCACTTCCATTGTTATCATTCCATAGCGAGCCAATGGCTATAATATTTCCGCTTGCGGACAGCGCCATAGACCAACCAAAATAATCTTCACTTGCTTCCCCAATTATATCTTCACCTATTTGTGTCCAGACGCCCCCCAGGTATTCAAAAATTCGTACATGTCCTGAATGAAGACCATTAGCATTACTACTCGGTGAACTAATAGCCACTATATTTCCATCTTCTGATAACGCAACTTCAGAACCCGAATCCTCAAATTCGACTACACCATTGATGTCTCCGCCCAGTTGAGTCCAAGTACCATCTTGGTTTTCGTAGATTTTAACTTCGCCAGTATTTGTGCCATTCTCGTCATTTTGAGAGGCACCAATAACTATAATGTTCCCTTCACCATTTAGTGCTACCGAATTACCTAGTCGACCTTGTTCCTGTACCCCGTCAATATCCTGACCTATTTGTATCCATGATCCACCCGAATTTTCAAAAACTCTAACATGTCCAGAATTATTTGCAGTGCCATCGCTACGTGGTGCACCAATAGCTATGATACTCCCATCGTTTGATAATGATATACTTGTTGCTGATATATCTTGAAAGTTTTCGCCTTCAATATCTTCACCTATTTGTGTCCAGGTACCTCCTATGTTTTCATACACCTCCACTTGACCCCTCCATGAATTATTTAAATCAGAACCAATTGCAACTATACCACCATCAGCAGAAATTGCCAATGACCATCCTGACCGATCGTCCACGGCCTCTCCAGCAATATCCTGACCTATTTGAATCCATATACCTCCAATATTTTCATATACCCTCACATGACCCGATCTATTTCCACCGTCATCATTTTCAATTGCACCAATAGCTACAACGTTTCCATTAGCAGAAATAGCGACCGAGTGACCTGATAAGTCGAATGGATTTTCTCCGTCAATATCAGAACCTATTTGAACTTGCCCATAGCATGTTAATCCTATGGTGAGGATTGTGATTATTAGTGAAACTGATTTCTTTTTCATCTTTTCTTTTTAATGTTTGCTAACGTTTTGGCGCTTGGCGAAGAAGCGGATTTCGGAGCACTAAACTTTCTTTCAGCACTGAACTTGATTCGAAGCACAAAGCTTCAATTAACCACTGAACCCGCTTTTTTGCCAAACGCCTGTTAGCGGTTCGGGCTTCTATTTGTTCTATTACTTTCAATTCATTTTTCAATTTGTCTGCCCCAAATATTATTTTTAGCGTCTGCAATTTTTTCCATTACTCTTTCAAATTTTTCACCTTCTTCTCCTTCAATGTTTAATGTCAAATTTATTTCGTCCCCATTTCTCTTAAAGTTAAAATTGTATGTGTGTGGTTCAGGTATTCCGTCATAAAAGTCGTTGGGAATAAAATGTCGAAGTATGGTATAATATTCATTGTCGTAAACAACTAGAAAATCATTTTCTCCGCAAATAGTTTCAAAACTTGCCTCTTTACTGTCTTTATAAATCACTTTGTTAAGCCCCATTTTTATTAGATTTTCGTCTGAACCTTCGCTAATGGAGTAAAATCCTTGGTCAATCCGAATTTTGTCCGAGGATTGCAATTGCTGTCATTAGTAAATTTTTCTTTTTCATGTTTTTTATTTTAAATTGTGTTAGTGACATTATTATTTTGGTTTTTTACTTTCTTATTCGTTGCAATTTGAAATATCATATGGTGGTCTTGTCCATCTCACATATTGCCCTGGGGCATATTCTCTTTTAACAACCTGTCCACCGCAAACAAAATCCATAAAATTTGATAGCGAAAAACCCAAATCAATTTTTAAAGTATCATTTTCAAAGGTGTAACTTTCTGGATTGGGTATTGCATGAGCTGTTGTAATAGTATCCCAATTACAATTAGGGCTGGTACAATACACCGTATATCTTAAACCATTTTCAAAGATGTAAGCGGTGTTCGGATAGTCTTCTAATACCCACTTACCTTCGATACTGTAGGACTCAGGAGTTTCTTGAGTTTCTTGAATCGGATAGGGTTCTGCTTTTCTACATCCTAAGAATACAGAAGATATTATTATGGTGGAAATCATCAAATATTTTTTCATAAGTTATTTTTTTAAAATTTTTATGTTTGTGACATCATTATTTTGGTTAAAAACTCGGACCAGATAGGCGCCAGATGGATAATCGCCAATGTTTAATGCATAGGAACTGGAATTTACATCCTTTTTAAATAAGAGTCTACCTGTCATACTATAAAGCTCTATTTTTAAAAGTTCACCTTTATCTAAACTTATATTTACTAAATCATTTGATGGATTTGGATATACACTTGCAGTGGTAGGTTCGATATCATCAATACCCAAATTACCGGCTATATTACCATGAAGTGTCCAGTATCCATAAAAAAATCCGGGAACAGGTTGTGTTACTTTCCAATACAATTGGTCGTATATCACACATGCAACTCCAGCAGAGGCATTTGTTAAAAGCGCAAAAACATTCATTGTATCGGTTAAAGGAGTATTGTGATAAAACAAAAAATCAGAGTTATTAATTAAAGTATCTTCAGCAATAAGGTTGCCTTGCATATCTGTAATCTCCCACACAATAACATTCTCATTTTGTGGCGAAGTTAAATAATTACCCGGATGATATAATTTAACCATATCAGTATCTGATACGTTAACGATTAAACTCATCATGTCGCAACCAACTTGAGCTTGTGTTGTTTGCGTGAGCCCTGAAGCAATAACCAGTGCAAATAGAATTTTTTTCATAGTTTTTATTTTTTTTTAATGTTTAATTAGCTGCAAATCTACAACAGTTGTTTAAAAAGCACTTCACGCCTAACGGTGAAAGTATATGCCTTTTACAAAAAAAAGTAGAATTAAAAGCTCTAAAATGATTTATTAGAAATCTTAATTGCTTCTAGCAATAATGATATCTTTTTGTATTTCGATTCTTTGATCTCGAAATATTCATACATTCTTCGCAAGGAAGACCCAATTCCATCAATACTCATAAAAGCTTTTTCGGCTATTTCTTTATTCGTACTTACTGGATTGTTCAATAAAATTTGCAATACATTCCAGTCTGTTTCATTCAAGATTCTATCTAGTTTCGTTTCTAATTTCTTTCTAGATAACTCAAACTTATTGGAATCAACCATTAATTCTTTATTTGCATTGGTTTTAAGCTTTTCTATTTCATCTAATAATAAATTTCGTGTTTCTTCATTTTTCTTTATTCGAAAACGGTAGGAGAAAAATGAAATTAGGATAATTATCGCACCAATCAGAACAAGAGAATAAACCAATTTCATCTGTT
>CANHNG010000148.1 GCA_947461915.1 Flavobacteriaceae bacterium | reverse complement strand
AGATTTTCAGAAACGATAATTAATTGTATTTTTACCGTTCAAATTCAGAAAAATAAATGGGCAACATCATTGCGATTGCTAATCATAAAGGAGGGGTTGGAAAGACGACAACGTCAATAAATCTTGCCGCTTCATTGGGTGTTTTAGAAAAAAAAGTGTTACTTATAGATGCTGATCCTCAGGCGAATGCTACTTCAGGATTGGGGATAGATGTTGAAACCAGCGAAATAGGAACCTACCAAATTCTGGAACACAGCAACACGCCAAAGGAGGCAATAGTAAAAAGTTCGGCTCCAAATGTAGACGTGATTCCTTCCCATATTGACCTTGTTGCCATCGAAATCGAATTGGTCGACAAGGAAAACAGGGAATATATGCTTAAACAGGCATTAGAAAGTATCAAGGATGAGTACGACTACATCATCATAGATTGTGCGCCATCGCTTGGTTTGCTTACCTTGAATGCCTTAACCGCTGCCGATTCTGTAATTATTCCAATCCAATGTGAATATTTTGCGCTCGAAGGTTTGGGGAAATTATTGAACACTATAAAAAGCATCCAAAAAATTCACAATCCTGACTTAGATATTGAAGGTTTATTACTAACCATGTTTGACTCGCGATTGCGCCTCTCTAATCAAGTGGTTGAGGAAGTTCAAAAACATTTCAACGACATGGTTTTTGAAACCATTATTCAAAGAAATGTAAAGTTGAGCGAAGCACCTAGTTTTGGCGAAAGCATTATAAACTATGATGCCACAAGTAAAGGAGCAAACAATTACCTGCAATTAGCCCAAGAAGTTATAACAAAAAACAGCAAATAGGTTTATGGCAAAAGCACTGAAAAAACAAGTCCTAGGAAGAGGATTATCGGCCTTACTAAAAGATCCAGAAAACGACATAAAATCTGTAAGCGATAAAAATGCCGACAAAGTGGTCGGTAATATTATTGAGCTTGAAATTGATGCCATCGAAATCAATCCGTTTCAGCCCAGAAGCAATTTCAACGAAGACTCTTTACGAGAATTGGCTTCTTCCATAAAAGAATTAGGCGTTATTCAGCCCATTACCGTAAGGAAATTAGCCTTCAACAAATACCAGTTAATATCTGGTGAGCGACGTCTTCGCGCTTCCAAATTAGTGGGATTGAAGACCGTTCCCGCTTATATCCGAATTGCAAACGACAATGAATCGTTAGTCATGGCATTGGTTGAAAATATTCAGCGCCACGATTTAGATCCCATAGAAATTGCGCTTTCATACCAACGGTTGATTGATGAAATCCAACTGACACAAGAGCAAATGAGCGAACGTGTGGGAAAAAAACGCTCCACAATTGCTAATTATTTGAGACTCTTAAAATTAGATCCAATTATCCAAACGGGAATTCGAGATGGCTTCATCAGCATGGGGCACGGTCGAGCGATAATCAACATCGAAAACCAAGACATTCAAACCGATATCTACCAAAAAATCGTAAGCCAGAATCTTTCCGTTCGTGATACTGAGGCCTTGGTAAAAAACTATCAGGAAAGTTTGAAACCCAAGCCAGCGATGAAGGCAAAATCGGAGTCGTTTCAGATTGCAGACACCCAAAAAAATACGTTCAACACTTATTTTGGCACCAAAGTCGACGTTAAAGTAGCCGGAAACGGCAAGGGAAAAATCACCATCCCCTTCCACTCCGAAGAGGACTTCAACCGAATTATTAAATTAATAAAAGGCTAGTGCACAAAATCATTTTCATAGGATTGCTTTTCTTTGTTATGGGAATCGGCCGTGTTTTTTCGCAAGAGAAAACAGTGGAAGTTTTGGTTGCCAAAGACACCTTGAAATCGAATGATATAGACCCATTGACGCCAGCAAAAGCAGCCTTTTATTCGGCAGTTTTACCTGGATTGGGACAAGCCTACAATAAAAAATATTGGAAAATCCCGCTAGTTTATGGTGCCATTGGAACAAGTATTTATTTCTTTTCCGACAGCAGTAAAAAATACCATCAATACAGGGATGCCTATAAACGAAGATTGGAAGGATATACCGATGACAAATTCTCCTATTTAGACAATAGTAGACTGATTGTAGGGCAAAAATTTTACCAACGAAACAGGGATTTATCAGCACTATTTATCTTGGGCTTTTATGTATTAAACATTGTTGACGCCAATGTTGATGCTGCCCTAATACAATTTAACGTGAATGAAAACTTATCTGTAAAACCCAATATTTACCCTAATGATGTAACATCAAGGACTAATGTGGGGCTAACATTTAATTATACTTTTTAAGCCCAAACTTTCCAAAGCGAAGGCTCTAACCCAATTAATAAACAAGCATACAACAAATGAAAATAGCGCTTTTAGGTTACGGAAAAATGGGGCAAACCATAGAGAGGATTGCACTAGAAAGAGGACACGAAATCGTTTTGAAAAAAGATGAATTCAACACATATGAAGGACTCTCTAACGCTGATGTCGCAATCGATTTTAGTATTCCAAAGGTTGCCGTTAGCAACATCTCTAGTTGTTTTCATGCTAATATACCCGTGATCTCCGGAACAACGGGATGGTTAGAGCACTATGATGAAATGGTTGCACTTTGCGAAGCAAAAAAAGGAGCTTTTATATCCAGTTCCAATTTTAGCCTAGGGGTGAATCTTTTCTTCGAACTGAATGAATATTTGGCAAAAATGATGTCGAAATTCAATTCGTACCAAGTCGAAATGGAAGAAATTCACCATACCCAAAAACTGGATGCTCCAAGTGGAACCGCAATTTCGTTGGCAAAAGGAGTCATTGAAAACAGCGCCTATACAAATTGGACATTAGACAATCCGAAGCCAAAAGAAATACACATTGAAGCCAAAAGAATCGAAAATATTCCTGGAACGCACACGGTAACGTATAATTCAATAGTAGATTCTATCGAGATAAAACACACGGCTCACAATCGGGAGGGTTTCGCCCTTGGTGCAGTAATTGCTGCCGAATGGATTGTGGGAAAACAAGGTGTTTTTACCATGAAAGACGTGTTAGAATTAATTTAAGATTGTAGATTTGCGATTTTAGATTTAAAAACTTAAAACAATAAATAATTAAACATATAATTCAAATTTTATATTTTGTATTTCAACAGAAATCTAAAATCTAAAATCTAAAATCTAAAATATTATGACATCATATCAGTGGTTTGTGTTTTTCTTGATAGTTCAAGTAATTCACTTTTTGGGAACTTGGAAATTGTATGAAGCGGCTGGTAGAAAACGGTGGCAAGCTGCAATTCCCGTTTATAATGCGATTGTATTGATGAAAATAATAGGTCGCCCATCTTGGTGGACATTGTTGCTTTTCATCCCGATCATCAACCTAATTATGTTTCCTGTTATTTGGGTCGAAACTTTAAGAAGTTTTGGAAAACGATCTTCTTTGGACACCTTTTTGGGCATAGCAACCTTTGGTTTGTACATTCTTTTTGTCAATTATACCAAGAAATTAAATTATGTAACCAACAGAAATTTAAATCCTGAAAACAAAACATCCGATACCATAAGTTCGCTGCTTTTTGCTATTATTGTTGCAACCTTTGTACACACCTACTTCCTACAGCCCTATACCATTCCAACTTCATCATTGGAAAAATCATTGTTGGTGGGTGACTTTTTGTTTGTAAGCAAATACAATTATGGTGCGAGAGTGCCAATGACCACAGTGGCTTTGCCAATGGTACACGACTCTATTCCAATTCTACACACAAAATCTTACTTGAATTTTCCTCAATTGCCGTATTTTAGATTACCTGCTTTGCAAACCATAAAGCGAACCGATATTGTGGTTTTTAACTGGCCAGCGGATACCGTACATTATTTTGGGGACACAAAAACCATTGGATTGCGAAAACCAATTGACAAAAAATCGAATTACGTAAAACGATGCGTTGGGATTGCAGGCGACACCTTATCGATAAAAGACGGAATTGTTTATATAAATGGGTCTGTTTTAGTGTTGCCAGAACGAGCCAAACCACAATTTTCCTATACCGTAACTACGGATGGCTCGAGTTTTGACCCAATCTATCTTCTAAAAGAATTAAACATTACAGACGGCGTGTATCAAACGGCACAAAATTCTTTTTACTTTAATGCTTTAACGGAAAAATCGGCAGGTCGATTAAAAAATAATCCTATCGTAAAAAGTATTGTTAGAAATATTGCCAAAGAGGTGGAACCAGGAGTTTTTCCGCAAAACAACAAGTGGAATCGTGATAATTATGGCCCTATTTATATCCCACAAAAAGGAAAATCGGTGGCATTGAACACTGAAAATTTACCTTTTTACAAAAAGATAATTGGTGAATATGAAGCCAATGATTTGAAAATAATCGGCCGCGAAATTAGAATAAATGGCCAAGTTGCCAAAGAATATACCTTCAAACAAAATTATTATTGGATGATGGGAGACAACCGCCATAACTCTGAAGACAGCCGTTATTGGGGTTTTGTTCCTGAGAATCATATCGTGGGAAAACCAGTATTTATTTGGATGAGCTGGGATACCAATGGCAAAGGGCTGGGTAAAATTAGATGGGAACGATTGTTCACTACCGTAAGTGGGGACGGACAACCACAATCTTATTTTAAACTATTCCTTCTTGGTTTGGCAGCCTTTTTTGGTGGGGAATATCTTTGGAAAAGAAGAAAAGAAAAAAAAGCGTAGCAGTTTAGAACAATATGGGTTTAGAATGACCTTTTAAACCCATAACGTTCAACACTTCATAAACTTTCTAAAAATGAACCTTCTTATACACCCAACTTACTTTCCATCTATTAGCCATTTTGTAGCGATGGTTCAGGCTGATGTAATCACGTTTGAAATGGAGGACAATTTTCAGAAGCAAACCAATAGAAACAGAACTTATATTTACAGTCCAAACGGCATTCAGTTGCTGAATATTCCTGTAAAACATTCTAAAGAAAGACATCAAAAAACAAAAGACATCAAAATAGAAACTGATTTCGACTGGCAGAAACAACATTTCAAATCAATGGAAGCTGCCTATCGAAGCTCTCCTTTTTTTGAATTTTTTGAAGATGATATTCGTCCACTATTCGAAAAGAAACACACTTATTTGATGGATTTGAATTTGGAAACTTTATCCATTGTTTCCAAATGTTTGCGAATGAAAATAACATACAATACCACGACCGAATACTTTCACGAATTAGACTCGAACTCCGTAATGGATTTAAGAAGATTGGCAAACGGTAAAAAAGACGATTCCCAATTTAAACCCTACACCCAAGTTTTTGAAGAAAAAAAAGGATTTTTGAACAATCTAAGCGTTCTAGATGTTTTGTTTAATGAAGGAAAATATGCTTTGGATT
>CANHNG010000147.1 GCA_947461915.1 Flavobacteriaceae bacterium | reverse complement strand
GTTCCGTTTTGAACCTGAATTGCATGATATGATGAGTAAGTCCATTGAAATGGGACGTGCTTTTATCATCAAAGAGTACCAACAAAAACCAATGCCTTTATTCCTACTTTGGAAAGGAATTATCCATACCACATTGAGATTTCCAGAACATAAATTCTTACTTGGAGGGGTTAGTATTAGCAACCAATTTTCAGAATTTTCAAAATCGCTGATGATTGAATTTATGAAATCTAATTTCTACGATCCCTATATTGCACAATATATTCATCCTAAAAAAGCTTTCAAAGTTAAGCTAAAAGATGCCGACAAAGACTTTGTTTTCAATGAAGCGGAATCCGATTTAAATAAGTTTGATAAAATTATAGATGAGTTAGAACCGGGAACCCTAAGACTTCCTGTATTGATTAAAAAATACATCAAGCAAAACGCTCGAGTGGTTGCTTTTAACGTCGATCCATTATTTAACGATGCGGTTGATGGCTTGATGTACATCAGAATTTCTGATATTCCTGATAGCACTGTTAAACCTGTTATGGAAGAGTTTCAGGCCGAATTAGAACGAAAATTATCTGAAAAAGGAGATTTATAAAACAATAAAAAAGCGACTTAATTGTCGCTTTTTTATTAATAATTAATTTGTTTTTTCTTTGATTAACTTCTTATAATTTTCCCAATCTGTTTTTGAAATGGTTGCTTGTTTTTTATACTTTTTATCTTTCAAATAATCCAAAATATATTTAGCACGCTCTTCTGATTCTGGATGTGAAGAAATCCAATACAAACTATCTGACGTGTCTTTTTGCTGTGATAATTCAAACATGAAATCGGCTAATGGTTCCGGGTTAATATTGGCATTAAGCAAATAATCAACACTTGTCATATCGGCTTCTTTTTCTAAAGTTCGGTCATAAGCAGAAGAAGAAAGTGATTTCAAAATTTCTTTAACCACTGCGTTACCTTTTCCTCCTGTACTTGCCGAAAGCAACACAGACAAACCAATTTCTTTAGATAGTTTTTTCATTACATGATTATTTTCAATGTGAGCAATTTCATGACCTAAAACCCCTTGTAAAGCTTCTTGATTTTTACACTCCGTTATTAAACCAGTGTAAACCACTAAGTGATTATTAGGTAGAGCAAAAGCATTAATATCGTCTTTTTCTACAATATGGATCTTCAATGAATCTCTTTCTATTTTGTTGTTTTTACAAATAGGGTCAAGTAATTTATCCAATGTTTTACTAATGGAATCATTGGTAATTACCTTTTCCGAAGACGAAATCTCATCCCAAATTAAGTCTCCAATTTTATTTTCTGATGAACTTCGTATTTGTTTAACATGAAATTCATTAACCCAATCTATTTGTGAAAGCCCGTAAAACAGGCCGAAAAAAGTGATTATTAGTATTAGTCCTGGGAGTATGATTTTCTTTACCATTATGATCTACAAATTAAATTAGTCATATTGCCAAAAAAGAAAACTTCAACGTGTTTCCCTTTTCTTGTTTGAACGGCGCAATATATTGTTGAAATAATTTCTAGAATATTAAAAGCGATTACTGTAAACAAATAGCCAAAATAGTAGTTAGTCGCTTTTTCATCAGTAAAAATAATGGAGACAGTCCACCAAAAACTATAACTATTTGCAAACAGGAGTACTATTTGCGAAAGTAAAGCTTGGGTACAGTGCCATCTCACAAAATAGGTGCTTTTTCGGTTTCCTACGTAGAAAAATAAAGTGGCCAACAAATTAATAATTGGCAATGGTAACCCAGCAATAACAGCAACTAAAGACATTAAATAACTATTAGAAGCCTTTTCTCTTTCGTGCTCTGTGGGTGGGTAACTAAATGTTGTTTCTTGTGTCATAATTCTTTATAAATGTTCCAAATCCAGTTGAGAACAACTAGAATAATTAAAGGAATGGCTATTTTTTTTTGTTTTAAAATGGACTCCATTTTATTGTAAGCCTCATAAAACGTTTGTCTTTTGATTACTAAATCAAAGACAATCCAAAAAGGCAAAACTAGCATGGCGAAACTCACAATTATTCCGAAAGGGTTAAATAGCAACGAACCTATCAAATCTCCTTTATAAAGCGCTTGAACCGCCCGAGTTGTTCCACAAGAAGGACAAGGATAACCGGTCGCATTCTTAATCGTGCAAACAGATATTTGTCCGTCTTCAGAATAATTATTAGTAAATATTAAATAGAGATATCCTGAAAAACAAGCTATTATTACAATAAGATATAACTTGTTTTTAGACATTTTTAGTATAACGCATTTTGAAAAATTTCCATATTTTTTTCACGTGCCGCACTCATAATTGAAAACCAATCTACGATGGTCCAAATCATAAAACCACCACAAGTAAGTAGTTTTAAAACCCCCATTCCAGTGTCGCCAAGCATAAATCTGTCAATTCCTAACTGTCCAGCAGACAAAGAAACAATCATCATTGTGTCTGGGTTTTTAAATTGCATTTCTAATACTAATGGCCATTTTTCGTCGTCTAATGAGTTTAACTTTTCTCTAACGGCTGATAAATGGTAGCTTTCAAAATACTTTGCATTGCTGATCATAAATAAGTCTACTTTGTGTGATTCCATAGTTTTTATTGTAGTTTGATTATTAGGTTGCTAATATATTAATTTATAAGATTACTTTGTCAATTGGCTCCCAAAGTTCTATTTTATTTTCTCTCGATATATACCGATTTTATTTTGTCAACGATTACTTTGGCTAATTTTTCATGACTTTCATAGGTCCATCCCGCAATGTGTGGCGTTAAAAGAACATTTTTTGCTTGAAGCAAATAGTTAAATGCTGCTGGTTTTTCAGAGTCAAGGAACAAGTTTTCAAAGGATAATTTTTCATATTCTAAAACGTCTAATCCGGCTCCCAAAACTTTCCCAGATTGCAATCCTTCTACCAAGTCATCCGTAACTACCGAGTTTCCTCTAGCCGTATTGATAAACCAAAATGGCTTTGCACAGGAGTTGATAAACGAAGAATTGATCATTTTATCGGTAGAGGAATTCCAAGGCGTGTGTAAACTTATTACATCAGATTTTTCTTTTAATTCAGCTAAAGAAACGGCTTTTGCATTAGCATCACCTACATTTTCTAGAATATCATAAAAAAGCACTTCTACATCAAAACCTCGAAGTTTTTTAGCAAAAGATTTACCCATATTTCCATAACCAATAATCCCAACTGTTTTTCCATCCAATTCATGTCCGCGATTTTCTTCCCGATTCCAATGACCATTTTTTATTTCTAAATTGGCCTTGTTGAGGTTGTTTAAAAGGGACAATAACATTCCAAGCGCATGCTCACCAACAGCGTTTCTATTTCCTTCAGGTGCAGCAAATAATGTGATGTTTTTTGAAATTGCGTATTCACAATCAATACTCTCTATACCAGCGCCAACTCTAGCTATAAATTTTAAATTGGTAGCTTTATCAATAAAAGTTTTGTCAATTTTAAATCTACTTCGAATGATGATTCCCTGGTAATCATGGATTTTCTTCTCAATTTCTTCCTTTGAAGAGGTAAAATCTTCATGATTTGTAAACCCTAATTCTTGTAATTGTCCCCACAAAATAGGATGATTACTATCTATATGTAGTATTTTAATATTTGAAAAAGACATAGCTTTATTTTTGAGTGTTAAAGATACTTTTTTTTACCGAATATTAATTTTTGAATTATAATTCGATTAAATAAATCTTTAACATAAATTTTCAAGTGTATCAAACATCTTAGTTTAAATTTGTATAAAAAAATAGACCATGCAAAACTTTGAATTATACAACCCTACCAATTTAGTTTTTGGAAAAGGGCAAATCGAAAAACTAGGATCATTAGTGCCTAAAAATGCCAAAATATTACTGGCTTATGGTGGAGGAAGCATTTTTAAAAATGGCGTTTACGACCAAGTTAAAGCTGCTTTAAACGATTTTGAAATAGTCGAATTTGGCGGAATAGAACCCAATCCACATTTTGAAACTTTAATGAAAGCAATTGAAGTTGTAAAAGAAAAAAACATCGATTTCATTTTAGCTGTTGGAGGCGGATCTGTAATTGATGGAGTAAAATTTATTTCAGGAGCAACTCACTATGAAGGGGATCCTATGGAAATCCTAAAAAAGAGAATCTTGATAAAAGAAGGGTCAAAAGTGATCCCATTTGGAACCGTTTTAACCCTACCAGCAACAGGAAGCGAAATGAATTCGGGCTCGGTTGTAACTATAAATGCAACCCAAGAAAAACTAGCTTTCGGAGGCAGCGCATTGTTCCCAAAATTCTCTATTTGCGACCCAACCGTAATTATATCTCTGCCAGAAAGACAAATTCAAAACGGAATTATCGATGCGTTTACACACGTTATGGAACAATATTTAACCTATCCGCATGACGGTTATTTACAAGACCGAATTGCAGAGGGAATTTTACAAACCCTAATTGAAATTGGTCCTAAAGTGGTACAAAACCCTTCAGATTATGCCTTGGCTTCCAATTATATGTGGTGTTGTACTATGGCGCTAAATGGTTTGATTCAAAAGGGCGTTCCTTCCGATTGGGCCACACACATGATTGGCCACGAATTGACCGCTTTATACCAAATTGATCACGCGCGAACTTTAGCAATTATAGCCCCAAACCTGTATAAAGTGATGTTTGAAACTAAGAAACAAAAATTAGCACAATACGGTAAAAGAATATTTGGTTTAACCGGTTCAGATGATGAAATTGCAGCAAAAGCAATCGATAAAACAACGGAATTTTTTCACACAATGGGGATGAAAACCAAATTGTCAGAATGCACTGATGATTACGACAAAACTGCAGACTTTATCGCAAACCGTTTTCAAGAAAGAGGTTGGGTTGGTTTAGGTGAAAAACAAAACATCACTATTGAAAAAGTTCGTAAAATTGTTGAAATGAGTTATTAAAACAGTATTTATACCAATAAAAAAGGCGTTCTTAATTTTCATTTAGAACGCCTTTTTATTAAAAAAACAACCAATAATTTTAACTAACCTAAATAATATGAATCAATTACACATTTGATTTATATCTTAACAACGCAATTTACCTCCAGCTATTGTATTGAAAATCATAATTTTACGTTAAATTAATTTTAGAGTGATTTATTTCGAAATTCCGAAAAATCATATTTGCCTAATATTTAATCAAATTTCAGTACTTTTGGAGCATAATTTTTAGAAGCTATTCCCGCCATCCGCTATATCTGTTTTGTCGTCCCGAAGTTTCGGGACCGCCAAAACAGGATGCCGCTACTGTCGGGGCTAAAAAAATAAAAAATGACAGAGCAACCAAAATTTGCAGTAATAGGAGGAGGAAGCTGGGCAACCGCAATAGCAAAAATGCTGTGTGTG
>CANHNG010000146.1 GCA_947461915.1 Flavobacteriaceae bacterium | reverse complement strand
TTGGGATTTTTTTTATTACTAATTTATATATTCCATTCTCATTTAAAAAATTAAGAATCGCTTTAAAAATATAAATTACATCATAGAATTTTGCGTTTAATAATAATACCAATCCCCCATAGGTCAACCCTTCGTGGGAAAAAACTTGATTTTCAACTACATTAGCCGGAAGAACTGCTACCCATTTTTCATCATCCAAGACAATTAAGGAATAGTCCTCGAATCGATCCTTATGGTATTCCATAAAATCACGATGAAACAAAAAAGTTGCATTTTTAGCTTGTGCTATAAATGCATTCCATTTTTCGTAATCGTTTTCCTGATATTTTTGGACAGAGTAGTTTTTCACCATTCAATTTTAACTTTGTGAAATTAAGCATTTTTTATTTATATCCTAAAACTGACAAATACAATTAACAATTCCATGTAAATTAAACTACAAAACCTTTGTAACTTTGAGACCTCGTAACTATTTTTCGTTCAAAATGAAACAAATCACTTCGGTCCAAAATCCATTCATAAAATCATTGGGTTTATTACAAGAAAAAGCAAAAGCACGAAAGGAGTCGGGAACTTTTTTAATAGAAGGGCAGCGCGAAATATCTTTAGCCATCAAGGGTGGATATGAAATGGAGACGATTTTATTTTTACCGGAATTAATTTCGGAATTCGAAATATCTAAACTGACCAAAAAATCAATTGAGTTAATAGAGATCTCCAAAGAAGTCTATCAAAAGCTGGCCTATCGCGATACTACCGAAGGAATTTTGGCTGTGGCCAAAACTAAATCCTTGCAATTATCCGATTTAAAATTATCCAAAAATCCATTAATTTTAGTTGCTGAAGCTCCTGAAAAGCCAGGAAACATTGGCGCTTTACTCCGAACTGCTGATGCCGCAAATCTGGATGCCGTCATTATTGCCAATCCAAAAAGTGATTTATTCAATCCAAATATCGTTCGATCCAGCGTTGGCTGTTTGTTTACCAATCAAATTGCGACAGGAACAACAACAGAAATAATTGCTTTTTTAAAAGACAGAAAAATCAATATTTACTGTGCCACTTTACAAAATTCAACTTGGTACCATACCAAAGATTATACAACTCCAACCGCTTTGGTTGTTGGCACGGAAGCAACTGGTCTGACCGATGAATGGAGAAACGCAGCCACGCAAAATATCATTATCCCGATGCAAGGCGAAATCGACAGTATGAATGTTTCAGTTGCGGCAGCCATCTTGATTTTTGAAGCCAAAAGACAGAGAGGGTTTTAGATTTGGGATATATGAATTATAAAATTGTACAATTGAAAACTAATTTCTATTTTTAGAAATTGAATTCCCCCTTTATGTTAGAAATAGATTTTGAAAAAGAAAACAAGGCAATACTTCAAGAATACAAAGAATTGCTTCGCATCAGTTATCAAACCTTAACTGCCGAAGATAAAAAAGTTATCCGTAAGGCTTTTGACGTCGCCGTAGATGCCCACAAAGACCAACGAAGAAAATCAGGTGAAGCCTATATTTTTCATCCCATCGCTGTCGCAAAAATTGTTGCATCAGAAATTGGTTTGGGCTCCACTGCTATTGCAGCAGCATTAATGCACGATGTAGTCGAAGACACTCCAATAACAATTGAAGACATTGAAAGAATGTTTAATCCAAAAGTTGCCCAATTGGTAGAAGGATTAACGAAAATTTCGAAAGTCCAAAAGGAAATGAATGTGTCGATGCAAGCAGAGAATTTTCGCAAAATGATTCTTACACTAAATGATGACGTTCGTGTAATCCTTATAAAGATAGCCGATAGATTGCATAATATGCAAACGATGGATTCCATGGAAGCTTCCAAACAAGTAAAACTTGCCTCTGAAACATTATATATTTATGCACCGCTAGCACATCGATTAGGACTATATAAAATAAAAAACACATTAGAAGATTTAGGATTAAAATATACAGAACCAGAAGTTTATAATGAAATTCTAGGCAAAATAAAAGAAACCAAAGAAGAGCAAGATGCCTATATCGAAACTATATCGGATGTTCTTAAAAAAACTTTAGATGCCGAAGGAATAGATTACATTATAAAAGGTCGTCCTAAATCAATCTATTCCATTCGGAGAAAAATGTTATCCCAAGGGGTAAGCTTCGATGAAGTATTTGACAAATTTGCCTTACGAATTGTATACAAATCTACTCCGCATGAAGAAAAATTCTTAGCTTGGAAAATATATTCAATTGTAACGGATCATTATAGACCAAGCCCAAGTAGACTCCGTGATTGGATTTCATCACCAAAATCAACGGGTTACGAAGCTTTGCACATAACAGTTATGGGACCTAAAGGACGTTGGGTAGAAGTGCAAGTACGAAGTGAACGGATGGATGAAATTGCCGAAAAAGGATATGCTGCACATTACAAATATAAAAATGGGGATTCTGAAGAAGGTGGCTTAGATGCCTGGCTCAATTTACTTAAGGAGGCTATTGAGAATTCAGAAACCAATGCAGTTGATTTTGTTGAAGATTTTAAACTTAATCTATATTCAAAAGAAATCTATGTCTTTACACCTAAAGGGGAAATAAAATCTTTGCCCAAAGGAGCCACTTCCTTAGACTTTGCCTTCAGCATCCACTCCGAAATAGGAATTAGAACAAGAGGAACTCGTGTCAACGGAAAGTTAGTTCCTCTAAATCACGAGTTAAAAAGTGGTGACCAAATTGAGATTATTACCTCCCAATTTCAAAAACCAACTATCAACTGGCTCGATTACGTAACCACTTCGAGAGCAAAAAATAAAATAAAAAATGTCCTCAACGAAAACACTAAGAAAATTGCCGAGGAAGGAAAGGAAATACTAACTCGAAAGTTAAAACATTTAAAAATTACCTTAAGCGAATCCGTTGTTAATGAATTAGTCAATTTTTTCAAACTAAAAACTAGTTTGGATTTATTTTACCGTGTAGGTATTGGAGCAATTGAGAACCAACAATTGAAAGACTACGCGACGCAAAAAAGCAATACTTTTATTAATTTTTTCAAAAGTAAAATCAAGCGTTCCCCAACTAAAGCTAATGAAGACATTCATAAGCAAGTCTTAAGCAGTAATTATGATATGCTAGTTTTTGGCGCAGACCATGATAAATTAGACTATAAATTATCCTCTTGTTGCAACCCAATCCCTGGGGATGAAGTTTTTGGTTTTATAACCATAAACGAGGGTATCAAAGTGCACAAAAAAGATTGTCCTAATGCAATAAGCCTTCAGTCAAATTATGCGTATCGGATTATTTTGGCCAAATGGATTGACTCTTCACAACAAGAATTCAAGGCTATTTTACACATCACCGGAATGGACACCTTGGGACTTACAAATAAACTCACCAAAGTAATTTCGGATAATATGAATGTAAATATTCAAAGTATCTCTTTAAGCGGAGAAGCGGGAATATTCAATGGCCAAATTTCTGTCATAGTTCAAAACAATATTATTTTGAAGAAATTAATAGACAATATCAAGAAAATTGACGGTATCGATAAAGTAACCCGAGAATATAAAAATTAAGAAATGAGTATAAATATTGGGCGGTTATTAGTTTAGATTTTAAACTTTTAAACCCTTAAATTTTTAAACTGAAAAATAAAATTTATCTTTGCCAAATATGACACTCATCTCAACGGATAATAGTAAAAATCAAGAAATTGTAAAAAACGTTTTTACACTATATCTTGAAAAAAAAGGACATCGTAAAACACCCGAACGCTTTGCTATACTTCAAGAAATCTATGCCAGTGAAGAACATTTTGATATAGAGAATCTGTATATTAAAATGAAAAATAAAAACTATCGCGTGAGTAGAGCAACATTATACAATACTATTGAACTTTTGCTAGAATCAGCCTTGGTACGCAAACACCAGTTTGGACAAAATCAAGCACATTACGAAAAATCCTATTTCGACAAACAACACGACCATATCATAATGACTGATACTGGTGAGGTTATCGAATTTTGCGATCCAAGAATTCAAAGTATCAAAAAAACAATTGAAGAAATATTCGATATAGATATCCCAAATCATTCCTTATATCTATATGGAACAAAAAGACAAAAATAGCATTGGCGCTTTGCGAATTGTACCAACAAACAATAATAACAAACTAACGACAAAATATTAGAGAATGACCGTAGATTTATTACTAGGATTACAATGGGGAGATGAAGGCAAAGGAAAAATTGTTGATGTTCTTACTTCAAAATATGATATTATTGCGCGATTTCAGGGTGGTCCAAATGCAGGACATACTTTAGAATTTGACGGAATAAAACACGTTCTTAGAACGATTCCTTCTGGAATTTTTCATAAAACTGCCGTAAATATTATTGGAAACGGCGTGGTAATTGACCCTGTTGTATTTCAAAAAGAAATAGAAGGTCTGGCCAAATTTAATTTGGACATCAAAAATAAATTAATAATTTCCAGAAAAGCACACTTAATTTTGCCAACCCATCGTATGCTTGATGCCGCTTCTGAAGCATCAAAAGGAAAGGCAAAAATAGGTTCTACTCTAAAGGGTATCGGTCCAACTTATATGGACAAAACGGGAAGAAATGGTCTTCGTGTTGGAGATATTGAACTAGAGGATTTCAAAGAAAGATACCGAGCATTGGCCGATAAGCATGAAGCGATGATAGCCTTTTACGACGTAAATATTCAATACAATCTCGAGGAAATGGAAAAAGAATTCTTTGAATCCATCGAAGAATTGAAAAAAATTGATTTTATAGATAGTGAGGAATATTTACACCAAGCCCAAAAAGCTGGAAAAGCCATATTATGCGAAGGAGCACAAGGTTCTTTACTTGATGTAGATTTTGGAACTTATCCTTTTGTAACTTCATCTAACACCACGGCAGCTGGTGCTTGCACTGGTTTAGGAATTGCTCCAAATAAAATAAAAGAGGTATATGGAATCTTTAAAGCATACGTTACTCGAGTAGGAAGTGGTCCTTTTCCAACCGAACTTTTTGACGAAGATGGGGCCACAATGGCACGCGTAGGAAACGAATTTGGCTCTGTAACAGGAAGACAAAGACGTTGTGGATGGTTAGATTTAGTAGCTCTAAAATATGCAGTTCAAATTAATGGAGTAACCCAATTGATGATGATGAAAGGGGATATTCTTTCGGGATTTCCAACGTTGAAAGTGTGTACCGAGTACAATTACAAAGGAAAAAATATCTCTCATTTTCCTTACAACATTGAACCCGAAAACGTGACTCCTGTTTACAAAGAATTCAAGGGATGGGAAGCTGATTTAACGGGAATGTCAACTTATGATGAATTACCAATAGAACTGAAACAATATATTGAATTCATTGAGGCAGCGGTTGAAGTTCCAATAAAAATTGTTTCTGTGGGGCCTGACAGAAAGCAAACAATTCT
>CANHNG010000145.1 GCA_947461915.1 Flavobacteriaceae bacterium | reverse complement strand
CCTCCATTGGAGACAAAGAAATATTAAAAGGAATAAACCTTGAAGTGAAAGCTGGAGAAATCCATGCGATTATGGGACCAAACGGTGCCGGAAAAAGTACGCTTGCTTCCATTATTGCTGGAAACGAAAATTACGAAGTGACCGAAGGAGCAATCTCTTTAGATGGAGAAGATCTTTCGGAATTGGCTCCTGAAGAAAGAGCCCACAAAGGAGTGTTCTTATCATTTCAATATCCTGTTGAAATCCCGGGAGTTTCGGTGACTAACTTTATGAGAACCGCCATTAACGAAACCCGCAAAGCAAACGGCCAGGAGGAAATGCCTGCCAACCAAATGCTAAAAGTGATTCGGGAGAAGTCAGAATTATTGGAAATCGACCGTAAATTTTTATCCCGTTCTCTTAACGAGGGATTTTCTGGTGGAGAGAAAAAACGTAATGAGATTTTTCAAATGGCCATGTTGGAGCCTAAATTAGCCATTCTGGACGAAACGGATTCAGGATTGGATATTGATGCGCTTAGAATTGTTGCCAATGGGGTAAACAAATTGAAAAGCGACAAAAACGCCATTATCGTTATCACCCATTACCAAAGACTTCTTGATTATATTGTTCCTGATTTTGTTCATGTCTTATACAATGGAAAAATTGTGAAATCAGGTGATGCTTCATTAGCATTAGAATTGGAAGAAAAAGGATACGACTGGATTAAACAAGAACAAGAAGCTTAAAATTTGTTTAAAGTCTAAAGTTTAAAGTTAGCACGATAACTTTAAACTTTTAAACCTTAAACTTTAAACAATAAAGAATATGGAATTAAAAGAAAAATTACTATCGTCTTTTATGGCTTTTGAAGAGCGCGTCGATGTTCAAACCGAACTTCATGATGTACGAACTTCGGCTTTAAAAAACTTTGAAAATAAAGGTTTCCCAACTAAAAAAGACGAGGCCTGGAAATATACTTCGCTGAATGCCATTCTGAAAAATGACTTTAGCGTATTCCCAAAAAACGAAACGGCTATTGAATTCAGAGATGTAAAAAAATACTTTTTACACGAAATAGATACTTATAAAGTGGTCTTTATCGACGGTGTTTTTAGTTCAAATTTATCTTCCACGACTCATGAAGGAATAGATGTTTGCTTGATGTCATCGGCATTGAATAAGCCAAAATACAAAATGGTTATCGATACTTATTTTAATAAAGTGGCGAGCAAGGACGAAAGTTTAACTTCTCTGAATACGGCTTTTGCCAATGAAGGAGCTTATATCAATATTCCGAAAAGCAAAGTGGCGGACAAACCCATCGAGATTATGTATTTCTCAACCGGTTCAGAAGCAGCACTTTTGGTACAGCCAAGAAACTTGGTGATTGTGGGCGAGAATTCACACGTTCAAATCATCGAAAGACATCAAAGTTTAAACGAAAATCCGGTTTTGACCAACTCGGTTACCGAGATTTTTGCTCAGAAACGTGCCATCGTGGATTATTATAAAATCCAAAATGACAACCACGAAGCCAATCTAATTGACAACACCTTTGTTTCTCAACAAAAAGAAAGCCATGTATCGGTTCATACCTTCTCTTTCGGGGGAAATTTGACCCGAAACAACCTGAATTTCTACCATTTTGGAGAACGACTGACTAGCACACTAAACGGAATCACAATTATTGGCGAGAAACAACATGTGGATCATTATACTTTGGTAAATCATGCAACTCCAAATTGCGAAAGTTTCCAGGATTATAAAGGTATTTTTTCAGATCGTTCCACTGGTGTTTTCAACGGGAAAGTATATGTCGAGAAAGAAGCCCAAAAAACAAATGCTTTCCAAAAAAGCAACAACATTTTGTTAGGCGACAAGTCAACAATAAATGCCAAACCACAATTGGAAATTTTTGCCGATGACGTAAAATGTTCCCACGGTTGTACCGTTGGACAATTAGACGAAACCGCCATGTTCTATATGCAAGCCCGTGGCATCCCGAAAAAAGAAGCCAAAGCCTTATTGATGTACGCTTTCTCGAACGTAGTTATCGAAAACATCAAAATACCAGAACTCAAAAAACGCATTACCACTATTATCGCCAATAAATTAGGCGTGAAAATAGGATTTGATTTGTAGTTAATTATAAAGTTAAACCCGACAGGTTTTAAAAGCCTGTCGGGTTTTTTTATTTCTTCAATCTCCCCACAATACCATTCACATCAAATTCAGGTTAGGGAATTAATATCCCAAAAAAAAAATTTTAATAACGGAAAAATTTAGTGATCGTAAGAGATAACAAATTTAACTGTTCATCAAACTCTCTATTTCCTCCACTTCAATCGGAATATTTCGCATCAGGTTATACGGCTCGCCTGTTTCCTGAACGACTACATTATCCTCTAATCGAATGCCAAAACCTTCTGCTGGGATGTAGATTCCTGGCTCTACGGTAAAAACCATATTGGCCTGCATCGGTTCGGTCAGGATTCCGTAATCGTGTGTGTCTAATCCCATATGATGGAAGGTGCCGTGCATAAAATATTTTTTATAGGCTGGCCAATCTTGGTTTTCGTTTTGTACATCGGCTTTGTCCAAAAGACCCAAACCAAGCAATTCCGAGGTCATAATTTTTCCTACTTCAATATGATGTTCTTTCCAAAGTGTTCCTGGGGTAAGCATTTTAGTTGCTTCATTTTTAACCCGTAAAACCGCATTATAAACCGCTTTTTGCCTGTCGTTGTAACGTCCTGAAATAGGTATTGTCCTAGTTAAATCACTCGAATAATTGGCATATTCAGCGGCAACGTCAAGCAAGATTAAATCTCCCGCATTGCATTGCCGGTTGTTTTCGATATAATGTAAAACATTAGCATTATTACCCGAAGCAATTATCGGCGTGTAGGCAAAACCTTTGGAACGATTTCGAATAAATTCGTGTATCAATTCTGCTTCAATTTCGTATTCCATTACGTTTGGTTTTACAAAAGGAAGTAATCTCCTGAACCCTTTTTCAGTAATGTTGCAGGCATTTTGGATCAAATCCAATTCTTCACTTTCTTTAACGGAGCGCAATCTTTGCAAAATAGGATTGCTTTTTGCCACTTGATGTGCCGGGTAGTTGGACTTCCACCATTTTACAAATCGGGCTTCACGCGTTTCGGTTTCCACCTTGGCGCGATAATGTTCGTTTGTGTTGATGTAAATAGTGTCGCAATAGGTCATCATTTCGGACAATACCTTTTCGAAATCTTGTAACCAATGCACGGTTTTAATTCCTGAAACTTCAAAAGCTTGGTTTTTGTTCAGTTTTTCACCTTCCCAAATCGCGATGTGTTCACTGGTTTCTTTCAAGAATAGCATTTCTCTTTGGTTTTCGTAAGGGGCATCCGGAAACAGCAGCAAAATACTTTCTTCTTGATCAACTCCAGATAAGTAAAAAATATCACGATGTTGCGCAAAAGCTAAAGTGCTGTCAGCAGAGACGGGATATATGTCATTAGAGTTAAAAACCGCCACGCTTTTGGGCTTCATTTGGGCTGTAAATTTCGCGCGGTTTTTTATGAAAAGTTGTTGGTCGATTTGATGGTATTTCATAACAATTCGGATTTTTACTTTGAGTAATCAAAAGTAGATACTTTGGAAACAAAAATTGAAAAATAACATATTAATTTTTGTTTGTTTAAAAAAAATCTCTCTGACAAACCAAAATAATATTTTTTACTAGGTCAAATAAACGGATGTCTCAAAATAAACGTGTTAAAACGTAAAAACATCGAAAACATACATATTATAATGATAATATGTCAAAAAAGGGCCGTTTTAGAAGGGTTTATGTTGACTTAATCACCAACTTTAGATTTATTATAAATAGTAACGAAAAGGTTGTAGTTCATTACTATTTACTTTATTTTTGCACAACTTTTATAAATTTTATTCCAATTTCTTATGGCAAAATCTACCTTATTAAAGTCATCCATAGCAAAAAAAGTGGCTATGGCACTTTCGGGACTTTTTTTGATTTCATTTTTATCCCTACATTTTTTTATTAATCTAATGTCTGTTTTTAATGCTGATACTTTCAACGAAATGTCACACTTTATGGGATATAATCCAGTAATTCAATTTATAATGCAACCCGTTTTAATTGCTGGAGTTATTTTTCACTTCGTTATGGGGTTTGTTTTAGATTTGAAAAACAGAAGTGCTAGACCAATTAAGTACGCAAATTATAATGGCGCAGCAAACGCATCCTGGACTTCAAGAAATATGATTATTTCTGGAGTAGTGGTTTTGGCTTTCTTAGGATTGCATATGTATGATTTTTGGTTTGCTGAAATGAACTATAAATATATCGCTGTAAATGCCATAAAAGAAACGAGATATTATGAAGAGTTAGTTCATAAATTTGAAAATCCAGTTCGAACTGGTTTGTATTGTATTGCGTTTGTTCTATTGTCATTGCACTTGTGGCACGGTTTTAATTCGTCGTTTCAATCTGTAGGGTTTAACAATAAATATTCAAAATCATTACATAAATTAGGATATGCTTTTGCAATAGTAGTTCCTTTTGGATTTATTTTTATTGCTTTATTTCATCATTTTAATCATATTTAATAGTTAATTATAATGGCATTAGACTCAAAAGTTCCAAATGGTCCAATTTCGGACAAATGGATAAATTATAAAAATCATATAAATTTAGTAAATCCAGCGAACAAACGTAATATCGATATTATCGTTGTTGGAACTGGACTTGCCGGAAGTTCTGCCGCTGCAACTTTGGCTGAATTGGGCTATAATGTAAAAACATTTTGCTTCCAAGATTCACCACGTCGTGCACACTCGATTGCTGCACAAGGAGGAATTAACGCAGCTAAAAATTATCAAGGCGATGGAGACTCTACTTTCCGGTTGTTTTATGATACTATTAAAGGAGGCGATTATCGTTCTCGTGAAGCAAACGTTCACCGTTTAGCTGAAGTTTCTACTAATATAATTGACCAATGTGTAATGCAAGGCGTACCATTGGCTAGAGAATATGGGGGATTATTAGACAATCGTTCTTTTGGAGGAACATTGGTAGCCAGAACATTTTATGCAAAAGGTCAAACAGGACAACAATTATTGTTAGGAGCTTATTCTGCGATGAATCGTCAAATAGGTCGTGGCAAAATAAAATCGCATGCACGTCACGAAATGTTAGATTTAGTAGTTGTTGACGGAAAAGCAAGAGGAATTATTGCTCGTGATTTAGTTTCAGGAGAAATAGAGCGACACTCTGCTCACGCTGTTGTTATTGCTTCTGGTGGGTACGGAAATGTATTCTTCCTGTCTACTTATGCCATGGGAAGTAATGCAACTGCAGCTTGGAAAATACATAAAAAAGGAGCGTTTTTCGCTAATCCTTGTTATACACAAATTCACCCAACTTGCATACCTGTTTCAGGAGATCACCAATCGAAATTGACACTAATGT
>CANHNG010000144.1 GCA_947461915.1 Flavobacteriaceae bacterium | reverse complement strand
TTTAAACTCTAAAGATCTAAATTTAATTTTAATCCAAATTAAAATGGCAACCATAAATAAAAACTTATCTGAATACGATAAAAACACAATCCCAAACGCGAATAATTTTCGGTTTGGGATTGTTGTTTCAGAGTGGAATGATACCATAACTGAAGGGCTTTGTTTTGGAGCAGTTACAGGACTTTTAGACAATGAGGTGCCGTCAGAACACATCATTCGATGGAATGTTCCTGGAAGTTTTGAATTGATTTATGGCGCCAAAAAGATGTTGCAGACCCAAAACGTGGATGCCGTAATCGCTATTGGTTGTGTGATTCAAGGACAAACCAAACATTTTGATTTTGTTTGTGAAGCCGTTTCGCAAGGAATAAAAGACTTGAATATAGAGTCAGACATCCCCGTTATTTTTTGCGTTTTAACGGATAATAACATGCAACAATCCATAGATAGAAGCGGTGGAAAACATGGCAATAAAGGTACCGAAGCTGCTATAGCTGCCATTAAAATGGCTTATTTAAGACATCAAGCCTCGTTCAGTCACCAGTATAAAAATCAACAATTGATATCAACTGGGCCATTGCAGATAGAAGGTTTACCTCTGTTAGAGGAGTAAAGTCAAAATATGTAAATCTAAAACCTATACTCATCTACTAATGGTATAGGTTTTTTAATTTTTTTGTGAATAACTAAACTATAAACAGAATAGAAATTCCTTAAATTTGCACACTTTGGTTTTCAAAAGCCTCAAACCTCAAACACTTTTTTAATGTCGAGTATCATTCAATTACTTCCCGATCATGTTGCCAATCAAATTGCCGCTGGTGAAGTTGTTCAGCGACCGGCTTCGGTGGTTAAGGAATTGCTGGAAAATGCCGTTGATGCTAGGGCAACCGATGTGAAGTTGATAATTAAGGATGCCGGAAAATCGCTGGTTCAGGTCATTGATAACGGATCAGGAATGAGCGTTACTGATGCACGTTTGTGTTTTGAACGTCACGCGACTTCTAAAATTCGTCAGGCCGAAGACCTTTTTTCTTTGCATACCAAAGGGTTTCGCGGTGAAGCATTAGCATCCATTGCTGCAATTGCCCATGTAGAAATGAAAACCAAACAAGATCAGGAAGAACTGGGAACACATATTGTCATCGAAGGTAGCAAATTTGTGTCACAAGACGTAGCAGTTTTGCCAAAGGGAACTTCGTTTGGTGTCAAAAACTTGTTTTTTAATATTCCTGCTCGTCGCAATTTCTTAAAGTCGGATACGGTAGAATACCGCCATATTATTGACGAATTTCAACGCGTGGCTTTGGCACATCCCAAAATATATTTTACGTTTTATCACAACGGCAGCGATATGTTTAATTTGCCTCCGTCCAGTTTAAGACAGCGTATTGTTGCTGTTTTTTCTGGTAAAACCAATGAAAAATTGGTTCCCGTGAACGAAGAAACGGAGATTGTAAGCATCCAAGGTTTTGCTTGTAAGCCCGAGTTTGCCAAGAAAAATAGGGGAGAACAGTTTTTCTTTGTCAATGATCGCTTCATAAAAAGTGGTTATTTGCACCATGCTGTGATGGCGGCTTATGACGGACTTTTGAAAGATGGCGCTCAACCCAGTTATTTTTTATATTTAACGGTACCCCCCAATACGATTGACATCAATATTCACCCCACTAAAACAGAAATCAAGTTTGACGATGAGCATGCATTGTATGCGATTTTACGAGCTTCTATAAAACACAGTTTGGGACAATTTAATGTGGCGCCAATTTTAGATTTTGAGCGTGATTCCAATTTGGACACGCCCTATCATTACAAAGATGTGGAAGCCGCTACGCCGACGATTCAAGTAGACGGCAGTTTTAATCCCTTTTCGGAAGAAGATAAGCCCAATAAACATTTCACTAGTTACAGAAAACCCGAACAAGCTCCAAACTGGGAAAGTTTGTATGTGGGTTTGAAGCATGATTCCGAAGAAGTTGAAACGATGACTTTCGAAAATGAGGAGATGACATCATCTCTCTTTCATCAGGAAGACGTGGATCAAGCAGTTCATAAAACATACCAAATCCATAAAAAATACATTGTAAACCCCATAAAATCAGGAATGATAATTGTGGACCAACAACGGGCCCATCAACGCATTTTGTACGAACAGTTTCTGACGAGCATTACGGTTCATTTGGCGTCCAGCCAACAGTTGTTGTTTCCGTTACATTTGTATTTTTCTAATGGAGAAATGCAGTTGATAACTGAATTAAAACCTTCCTTGACCAATACGGGTTTTGTTTTTGAGGAGACCAACGAAGACAGTGTTGTGATTTCGGGATTGCCGGTCAACGTTTCGGAAAGTGAAGCTTCGCGGGTATTAGAAGAGCTTTTGAGCGATTTGCAGGACGGAATTCCGGAAAGTAGTTTCAGCCAAAACGATACGATTGCCAAATCTATGGCACGAAGTTTGGCCGTAAAAACTGGAACTTATTTAACACAAAAAGAACAGGAAAACTTGATAAACGGGCTTTTTGCCTGTAAAGATCCCAATGTTTCCCCATTTCAGAAACCCACTTTCATCACCATGCGCGTGGACGATTTAGACAAAAAATTTGCACTATGAGAAACGTAACCGAAACGGTAAAGCAGTTAATTATTATTAATATCCTCTTTTTTATTGGAACACTCGCACTAGGAGATTCGGCTTATAAAATATTAGCATTGTATTTTCCTGAAAATCCAAATTTCCAGTATTGGCAGCCTATCACACACATGTTCATGCATGGGGGCTATATGCATATTTTCTTTAATATGTTTGCCTTGTTTTCCTTCGGGTCTGCTTTAGAGCATTTTTGGGGTGCCAAAAAGTTTTTGTTTTTTTACATTTCTTGCGGACTAGGGGCAACCCTGTTGCACACCGGAGTTAATTATTACTACTTTCAGGAGGGGTTGAACACGCTTACAGCCAATGGATTTGAGAAATCAGAAATTTTGCAAATTTTGAATCAAGGAAAAATTGACACCAGATGGCAGGAATTATTATCGGTTTCTGAATGGCAAAATTTCACCGAAGCCTATCTTGGCTCTGCCGTTGGGGCCTCTGGTGCAATTTATGGTATCATTGTGGCTTTTGCCTTTATGTTCCCCAATGCTGAATTGGCTTTGATGTTTATTCCAGTTCCAATTAAGGCAAAATATTTTGTACCAGGATTAGTTTTGGTTGATTTGTATTTGGGAGTCTCAGGGCAATCCATTTTTGGAGGTGGTGGAATCGCCCATTTTGCCCACGTTGGTGGAGCCGTTTTTGGCTTCCTTATTATGTGGTATTGGAAGAAAAATCAATTCAATAACAATCGTTGGAATTAAAAATAATAGTTTCGTTTTTTGTTATTTCGATAGGTTTAAAAATTATATAAAAAATGAGTAGCATAATAGACGACTTAAAAAGCCAGTATAAATTTGGTGGAACTGCCCAAAGGCTTATCTACTGGAATATTGCTTGTTTTCTGGTTTCCTTAGTTTTTTTTTACCAGTTTAGGGTTGGAGCATTTGATTTTCCCAATTGGCTTGCGCTGTCATCTGATCCTTCTGTCTTTATTGTAAAGCCCTGGACGCTCTTGACGTATGCTTTCTTTCATGATGGATTCGGGCATATCTTTTTCAACATGATTGTGTTGAATTTTTCTAGTACCTTGTTTCTCACATTTTTCACCCAAAAGCAATTGCTGGGATTGTATGTTTTGAGTTCCATATTTGCCGGAATAGCATTTGTTTCAAGCTATTATTTATTAAATTTAAGTGCTTCTATTGTTGGTGCTTCGGCAGCGATTATGGCAATTTTAGTGGCCACAACTACTTATAGTCCTTTAATGAACGTTCGTTTGTTGCTCATTGGAAACGTGAAACTGTGGCATATTACACTCGTAATTCTTGTGATTGACTTGATGCAAATCCGTATGGATAATTCGGGAGGGCATATTGCTCATTTAGCGGGTGCTTTTTTTGGTTTTATATTTATTAAATTGCTTCAAAACGGAAATGATTTGAGTAAAATAGTTTCTAACATAATCAATTTTTTCGTTAATTTGTTTTCTAAATCACCTTCTACACCTTTCAGAAAGGTGCATAAAAATTATAAAAAACCAACACAGAAGCCGATTTCAAAAATTATAACGAAGGACAAGACACAACAGCAAGTCGATGAAATTTTAGATAAAATCAGTCGTTCAGGCTATGATTGTCTGACAAAAGAAGAAAAAGAATTTTTGTTTAAAGCAGGGAAGTAATGTTGTTTGAAGTTTCAGGCTTAAAGTTGAGTAGCCTGAAACTTGAAACCTGAAATCAATAAAAATGAAAAACCTTTCTTGGTTTAATAAAATAATGTTTCTTTTGAATGTAGTACTTACTGTATCTACATTTATTGCTTATGCGTTGCCTTTTTTGGCGCCAAATGTTTTTCCCATTTTATCGGTTCTTACCTTGTTTATGCCATTGTTTTTTATTTTGAATGGCTTGTTTTTCATTTATTGGGGAATTCAATTCAAGAAACGCATGATTTTGTCGGGTTTGGTGCTTTTGATGGGCATTACATTTATTAATAAATTCTATAAATTTTCTGCCAAAGAGTATCCGGAAACCGAGAATGATTTTACAATTATGAGTTATAACGTGCGGCTGTTCAACGTTTTCAAATGGTTGGATAGAGATGATGTTCCGGCTAATATCCTAGCCTTTATAAATGAAAAAAATCCTGATATATTGTGCATTCAGGAATTTTCTAATTCTGCTAATATTGATTTGAAAGTGTACCGCCATCGGTATATTTTTATGGAAGGAAATAAAATCAAGACTGGACAGGCTATTTTTTCTAAATTTCCTATTATAGACCAGGGTAATATTGTTTTTCCAAATTCCAATAACAATGTTGTTTTTGCCGATATCAAAAAAGGGAAAGACATTATTAGGGTCTATAATATGCATTTGCAGTCGATAAAAATTTCGCCCGACGTGAATGAAATAAATGAAAATATCGATGCTATTGATCAAGGAAAATCACAAAAGCTTTTCAACAGAATAAGCAAAGCTTTTAAAAAACAACAGCAACAAGCCGAGATGATCAAAGAACACAAAAAAGATTGTCCTTATCCGATTATTATTTGTGGAGACCTTAATAACAGTGCGTTTTCCTATGTTTACAGGAATATAAAAGGGAAATTAAAAGATGCCTTTGAAGAAGCCGGTAAAGGATTTGGGCCAACGTATAAGTTCCGCTATTATCCAGCCCGTATCGATTATGTTTTAGCAGATGATAAAATGACAGTCAAAAAATTTGAAAGCTTCCCCGAATTCGAAAATTCTGATCATTATCCAATTATGGCAAAACTATCAATGGAATAGGGAAGGGTAGTACTTTATTTGATAATCAATTTTTGGTTTTTCAAATAATCCAAAGCATATTTTCCTTCATTAAACAAAACATCTAGAACGCTT
>CANHNG010000143.1 GCA_947461915.1 Flavobacteriaceae bacterium | reverse complement strand
TTTTGAATTAAAGATAATTTTTTGATTTGGGTTTGGTCTTGATGCAGTTAGTACATCATAAAAGGTTTCTTCAAGAACTTCTATATCATCAATTAAGTCAAGTTTATAAGTAGTTTCATAAAGTGCTTCAAAGAAAGAAGCTTTAATATCTTTAAATTGAAAATAAGAAATAAAGCCCTCATTCTGTTTCAAGTATCTAAATACAATATGAGTTTCAATTATTGGGAATAGAACTTTTAGATCTTTGATTAAGCTTATGATATGTGATTCAAATATGTCTTTATATTTGTTTTCAATCTCAAGAGTTTTTTTAATGTACTTATTAAGTGTGTTGTAAATGGTTTTCAATTCAACAGAAAAGTTATTATGTTGCTCATTTACCTTTAGATGATTATAAAGATTATGTTTGTTGGTATCAAGATATCTAGTTAAAAAGTCATTACGGGTAATTATGGTAGCTATTATATCAGAATTTTGATTATCTGGAAATTCTATTAAATCCATTCTAACATAAGTTTGGTCATCTGCATGGTAAAAAAAACCTTCTGCTAGAATTTCTTTATTGCCAAGGTATGTTGACATTAGTTGGCTTATTCCGTCAAAAAAAAGTAAATTATCTAGATACTCTAAAATGTTATTCTGCTCTTCCATAACTAACAAAAATACTTAACACCAAATATAGGAATGAATAATTGTTTGACCTATGTTTAACCTGTAAAAATAAAAAAGCCTCTACATTTCTGTAAAGGCTTTTCATTGCTTGCTCCCTCTCTTGGGCTCGAACCAAGGACCCTCTGATTAACAGTCAGATGCTCTAACCAACTGAGCTAAGAAGGAAAGTGTATTTCACTTTTAAAGCGGTGCAAATATAGGGCTAAAATTATTTTTCACAAATAAAACAGCATAAAACTTCAAAAAAAATTATTTCCCCACAATAGCCTTGTAGATATCGTTTCCATTGGCAAATAACAAGAGCGTGATAAGTAGAATAAAACCAACCATTTGGGCATTTTCTAGGAACTTATCACTTGGTTTCTTGCCACTAACCATCTCATACAATAAAAACAACACATGGCCACCATCAAGCGCCGGAATAGGCAATAAATTCATCACTCCAAGCATAATTGACAATAAAGCGGTAATGTTCCAAAAAACTTCCCAGCTCCAGGTGCTTGGAAAAATATCGAAAATAGCTTTAAAACCACCCACACCTTTGTAGGCCCCAGTGTCTGGATTGAAAATCGCTTTTAATTGTTTGCCATAGCCTACCAATTGGTTTTTTCCTTTTTCGATCCCTACCGAGAACGATTCAAAGAAGCCATATTCTTGTTGGCTAAATTTATAAATCCCTAGCTTTTCAAGACTTGTTGTTCCAACGGAAGCGATACCAACCCCTAACTTTCCTTCTTTGTTAATTTTAACTTTCAATGAAACTTCTTTCTCATCCCTTAAAACAACTGCATTAACGGTTTTATTTTTATTGGCTTTCAAAAGCGTCATAACCTGATCGGCATATTTTGTCGGTACGCCATTTAGTGATTTGACAATGTCTTTCTTTAGAAGCACTTTGCTATTAGCTGATGTATCTGGAACCATGGCTACCATAAAGGGTTCTCTCAATCCAATGAAAGGACGTTTTTCACCTTTCAACACCTTGTCAATCAAGTCCACTGGGAAATGTATGGTTTGTTCTACCCCATTTCGGCTGACCACGGCTGATTTCGAAAACAACAATTTCTGGGGAATATCATCAAAATGGGGAATTTTTTCGCCATCAATGGTGATTATTTTGTCACCTGTTTTGAACCCCAATTCTTCTCCAACAATACTGGTAACGGCAATTCCATCTTTTAATTCTGAATTGTTGAGGTATAAATCACCATAAGCATACGCCATCCCGATATAAATGACAAAGGCCAGAATAAAGTTGACCATAACACCGCCAAGCATAATAATCAAACGCTGCCAAGCTGGTTTAGAACGAAATTCCCAAGGTTGTGGAGGCAAAGCCATTTGCTCTTTGTCCATGCTTTCGTCAATCATTCCCGAAATTTTCACATAGCCACCAAGGGGCAACCAACCAATTCCATATTCGGTTTCACCGATTTTCTTTTTAAACAAAGAAAATTTGATGTCAAAAAACAAGTAGAATTTTTCAACTCTAGTTTTAAATAATTTTGCAGGAATAAAATGTCCTAATTCGTGAAGTACAATCAGTAAGGAGAGACTCAATAAAAATTGAGAAAGCTTGATAACTATTTCCATTTCTTGGTTTTAAATTCGGTATAGTGCACAAAAGTAAGACTTTCTATTTTAGTTGCAAAGGTTTACTTTTGGCCAAGACGATAATAATTTGTTAATTAATGCCCTATTTCTCTTTTTACTTTTCTAAATGTGTAGTAACTTTACTTTTCTAAAAACAATTTTCAGGAATCATTAGGAGCTTTCCCTATTTAAAAATAAAGCCATGACATCAAAATTATTTTCGACACTCCAAATAAAAAGCCTCACATTCAAAAATAGAATTGTCATTTCACCCATGTGCCAATATTCCGCAACCGATGGATTTGCCAATGATTGGCATCTGGTCCATCTGGGAAGTCGAGCCAGTGGTGGCGCGGCTTTAATTATACAGGAAGCGACTGCCGTTTCTCCCGAAGGTCGAATTTCTCCTGGAGATTTGGGCCTTTGGAAAGACGAACATATCGAAAAATTGCAATCTATCAACCGGTTTATTGTTTCCCAAAATGCGATTCCTGGAATACAATTGGCACATGCCGGCAGAAAAGCGAGCGTTTCAGAACCCTGGAAAGGCAATAAAAAACTGATGGGGGCTGATGGGGGCTGGGATATGGTTGCACCAAGTGCAGTGGGGTATTATTCCAACGAAAAACCACCCATTGCCTTGGACAAAGTCGGGATTCAGAAAGTAATTTCTGATTTTAAATCGGCAACCAAACGAGCGCTGCTAGCCGGTTTTAAACTGGTTGAAATTCACGCTGCACACGGTTATTTGTTGCACGAATTCCTATCGCCTTTGTCTAATATAAGAACGGATGAATACGGCGGAAGTTTCGAAAACAGAATTCGGTTGTTACTAGAAGTTTTGGAAGCCGTTCAATCCGAATGGCCTGCTGATTTGCCTTTATTCGTGAGAATATCTGCTTCAGATTGGGCTGATGGTGGTTGGAATATTGAAGAATCGGTGCAACTTTCGAATATAATGAAAGAAAAAGGGGTTGATTTGATAGACGTTTCCTCTGGCGGATTGGTTTCACACCAAAATATCCCGCTAGGACCCAACTATCAAGTGCCTTTTGCGGAGAGAATTAAAAAGGAGGTCGAAATTTTGACGGGAGCTGTGGGATTAATCACCGAAGCAGTTCAAGCGGAGGCAATTGTTGCATCAGGACAAGCCGACTTGGTTTTATTTGCTAGGGAATCCTTGAGAAACTCATACTTGCCCTTGGATTTTGCTAAAGAACTAGGTGTCGATATTCCGTGGCCAAAACAATACGAAAGAGCTAAATAAATTTTAGAGTTCAGATTTCAGAGTTTAGATTTCGTGTAATAAATACGAAACCGTCAATTTTAAAAATTTTGAAAATCTAAAATTAACGGTCCATTCCAACTAATCTAAAATCTACACTCTAAAATCTAAAATCAATTATGCAAAAAATAAAAACAGCACTCTTGTCATACGGAATGTCAGGAAAAGTTTTTCATGCTCCGTTTTTGGAACTTCATCCCGGTTTTGAACTCAATGGTTCTTGGGAAAGAAGCGAAAAGCGTATACAAGAGGATTATCCCGAAACCAAAAGCTTTCCTAGTTTAGAATCCATTTTGGAGGATGCCACAATCGATTTAGTCATCGTGAACACACCCGTAGCCACCCATTTTGAGTATGCTAAAAAAGTCTTGCTCGCCGGAAAACACGCCGTTGTAGAAAAAGCCTTCACGACCACCGTTGCCGAAGCGCTGGAATTGAAAGCCTTGGCAAAAGAGAATCGATTGAAACTGTCCGTTTTCCAAAATAGGAGGTGGGACAGCGATTTCAAAACCGTAAAAAAAATAATCGATGATGGGATGTTAGGGGATATTGTCGAAGCGGAATTCCACTTTGACCGCTACAACCCTGTTTTGAGTCCGAAACAACATAAGGAATCCGCCAATCCCGGCGCAGGGATTCTGAAAGATTTGGGACCGCATTTAATCGATCAAACCTTGTTTTTGTTTGGCTTACCCAATGCCGTTTTCGCCGACATTCGAATGATTCGTAGCAATACTTTAGTTGACGATTATATTGATATTTTGCTGTATTACTCCGATTTCAGAGTGCGACTGAAGGCTGGTTTTTTTGTCAGAGAACCGATACCTTCCTATATTGTCCATGGCAAAAAAGGCTCTTTTTTAAAACCCCGAGGTGATGTACAGGAAGACGATTTAAAATTGGGTAAGAAACCGAATTTGGATGCTTGGGGGAAAGAGTCTAAAAGTAAGGAAGGCACTTTGCATACTGAGATTAATAACGACGTCCTTAATGTCAAAGTCCCCACGCTTCAAGGAAATTACTATGATTTTTTCGATGGGGTTTACCAGTCCATTAGCAACGACACCATTGAACCGGTGACTGCCAAAGACGGATTGAACGTGATGAAAATTATTGAAGCGACGATTCAAAGCAGCCAACAAATGAAGGTCATAAATTTGTAAATAATAACGATATAAACTACAGCAGACTTTATTAATCGCGTAAGTTCAAGATTGATTGTTGTATTTTTGACACTTTTAAAAGCCCATACTTTTGATAGATTTAAATTTTTTTGTCAGGTTTAGAGACAAGGCAAAATACAATAAAACGTATAAAAATGCCAAAGCTTCGTATCTCAACAGAATTCGTTGGGGAGTGGCGATGTTCTATTTCAGTATGGGTTTGTGTTTTGCCACTTGGGCAAGCCGCATACCAACCATTAAAACAGCACTGCATCTAGGCGAAGGGGCATTAGGAACGATTTTATTTGCTTTGCCAGTTGGACAGCTAACGATGATGTTTTTTTCGGGAAAACTAGTTACTCGTTTTGGCAGCAACCGCATTCTTCCTTTTTCAATTTTAATGTATGCGTTTAGTTTGACTAATTTAGGATTAGCCCAAAACGCTTGGCAACTCGGACTCGGATTATTTGTCTTTGGCATCTTTGCAAACCTAACCAACATCTCCGTTAACACGCAAGGAGTTTATACGGAAGGCCTTTTTAAAAGAACCATCATGTCTTCTTTTCACGGTATGTGGAGTTTGGCGGGATTTACAGGAGCTTTAATAGGCATCGGTATGCTCGCGCTCGAACTCAACACGTATTCGCATTTTTTAATCGTAGCCACAATCATACTTTTTTTAGTTGCTTTTAATTTCAAGTTCTTGATTAAAGCCAAACAATCGGTTCTTCACCAAAAGAAAAAAATATTCCGAAAACCGGACAGGTCCTTAACTCTGTTAGGTATAATAG
>CANHNG010000142.1 GCA_947461915.1 Flavobacteriaceae bacterium | reverse complement strand
GCAATTCCAACATCGAAGGCACGTTTTGGGAAAGCATCCATCATAAATTTCAAGGAACTTCCCGAAGGCATTGCAGGTGTGATTCCAATAATTTTTTTATTGGCTCTAGCCAAATCTAATACAGTCAAACCAAAAACGTCCTGATATTTTGGAGGTAGATTTTCTTCGAATTTTGGATGAATTTCTCCGGTATTGGCATCAAATTTCCCGGGGGCGTGATACTTTACCTGATCCTCTTCGGCTTGTTGCAAACCTTTTCCTTTTGTGGTAATGATGTGAAGAAATTTTGGGCCTTTTACTTTTTTAAGCCGTTTCAATTCCTTGATGACGGCAAAAATATCGTGTCCGTCAATTGGGCCTGAATAATCAAAATTCAGCGACTTAATCATGTTATTCTTCTTCGGATTTTTACCTTCTTTCACGGAAGTTAGGTAGTTTTTCAATGCACCAACACTCGGATCTATCCCAATGGCATTGTCGTTAAGAATAACTAATAAATTGGCATCAGTAACGCCGGCGTGATTTAATCCCTCGAATGCCATTCCGGATGCGATGGAAGCGTCACCGATAACGGCTATGTGATGTTTTTCGAAATCTCCTTTTAAATTGGAGGCAATCGCCATTCCCAAAGCTGCTGAAATAGAAGTGGAAGAGTGACCTACGCCAAAAGCATCGTAAACACTTTCGTTTCTTTTTGGAAAGCCTGAAATCCCGTTGATTTGACGGTTGGTGTGAAAATTTTCCCTTCTTCCGGTCAATATTTTGTGTCCATACGCTTGATGACCGACATCCCAAATCAATAAATCTTCGGGTGTATTGAATACGTAATGTAGGGCAATCGTGAGTTCTATAACACCAAGGCTGGCGCCCAGATGGCCTTCTTTTACCGAAACAATATCAATAATAAAATCTCGCAATTCTTGGGCAACTTGAGGAAGTTGAGCTTCTTCAAGTTGGCGTAAATTGCTTGGATTGTTGATGGTTGAAAGTAAATTCCCGGTCATAAAGCAAATGTACGAATTGAATTCTTATTTTTGTAATTATGGAAAACCCTTTCACCGACGAATATTTTATGAAGAAAGCCTTGCATGAGGCAGAAATGGCTTTTGAGAAGGATGAAATTCCTGTTGGCGCCTTAATTGTAATTGACAATAAGGTCATTGCCCGAGGTCATAATCTTACAGAAATGCTCAATGACGTTACCGCTCATGCCGAAATGCAAGCAATAACGGCTGCTGCGAATTTCCTTGGAGGAAAATATTTAACGGGATGCACATTGTATGTTACGCTAGAACCTTGCCAAATGTGCGCCGGTGCTTTGTATTGGAGTCAGATTTCGAAAATAGTTTATGGAGCAAGCGATGAAAATCGCGGTTTTACGACAATAGGAACCCAATTGCATCCAAAAACTACAGTTGTTCGTGAAGTTTTGTCGAATGAAGCTTCGGAATTGATGAAGCGGTTTTTTGCTAAGAAGAGAAAATAAGATCTTTAAAAGGCACAAAAAAACCGCCAATCTCACGAAAGGCGGTTTGTGATTTATTCTATAATAACATTCTTCTTTTTATCGTAGAAATGATATTCTAGATACGTGTAAGCGTCACGCGGTATGATTTTCACCCATTTTTTATGTTCAAAAAACCATTTTGAACGTATTGATGGAAAACCTTTTGTAAGGTATGCGGCCACAAACGGATGTACGTTAAGCACAACACTATCATGTGCTTTTAATATATTTTCTAGATCTAGCGCGATTTTGTCAATGATTTGAATTGGCGCTTCAATTTCGCCTTCAATATTGTTTGGATCTTCTTCTCTAGTTTTAATGTTGACTTCCGGTCTTACCCTTTGTCTAGTAATTTGGACTAATCCAAATTTACTCGGCGGTAAGATTTTGTGCTTGGCTTTATCATCGTCCATTTCTTCCCTGAGGAAGTCGAACAACACTTTGCGATTTTCTGGATTTCCCATATCGATAAAATCAATTACGATTATTCCGCCCATATCACGAAGACGTAATTGTCTTGCGATTTCAGCGGCAGCAATCATATTAACTTCCATTGCAGTATCTTCTTGGTTAGATGCTTTATTAGAACGGTTTCCGCTATTCACGTCTATAACATGCAAAGCTTCGGTGTGTTCGATAATAAGATAAGCACCTTTACTCATGGAAACTGTTCTTCCAAAGGAGGTTTTGATTTGTCTCTCAATGTTGTATTTCTCAAAAATCGGAGTGTCTTTTGATTGATAAAACTTAACAATCGATGTTTTTGAAGGTGCTATTTCTTGTAAATAGTCCTTGGTTTGGTTGTACAACTCTTCATCATCTATTTGGATGCCACTAAAGGTATCGTTGAAGACGTCTCTTAATATTGATGAAGCTCTATTGAGCTCGCCTAATACTTTTGACGGATGATGAGCGGTCGGTAATTTTTTACACATTGCAGTCCATCTCTCTAAGAGGTTCTGCAAATCTTTTTCTAATTCTACGGTACTTTTGCCTTCGGCTACTGTGCGAACAATAACGCCAAATCCTTTTGGTTTGATGGATTGTACCAATCGTTTCAAACGTTCTTTTTCTTTCTTGTCTTCTATTTTTTGAGAAATAGAAACACGATCAGAAAACGGAACTAAAACAATAAATCTTCCGGCAAGTGATAGCTCAGCGCTAATTCTTGGTCCTTTTGTAGATATTGGTTCTTTAACGACTTGTACTAAGATAGATTGATTGGAATTGATAATATTTGTTATCGACCCATTTTTGTCTATCTCTTTTTCAAACTGAAAGTTTTTTAGGGAGAAATCTTTTATTTTACCTGCGCTTACAAGTTTTATGAATTTCAGTTGGGAGGCAAGATTAGGACCTAAATCGTGATAATGTAAAAAGGCGTCTTTTTCATAGCCAACATTTACAAAAGCAGCATTCAATCCAGCGACTGGTTTTCTTATTTTGGCAATAAAAATATCGCCAACTTGGAAGTTGCTTGTTTCTTGTTCTTTGTGTAATTCAATTAGTTTTCCATCTTTTAATAAGGCAAAATCTACGGCTTCAGAACTTGATCTGATGATTAATTCTTTATTCACTCTGTAAATTTTTATCCGTACTTATTGGTTATTGGTTGTTGGTTGTTGGTTGTTGGAAAATCCTTCAACTATCAACTACCAACCATCAACTTTTCAGCATGGATGGATTAAACAATAATTTTAACAGGTATTGAACCCGGATGGAAGTCCAGATGGCAGTTGGCAGTTTTCAGGCAGCAGTTAAAACTGCAATCTGTAATCTGAATTCTGCATTCTTTTTTCCAAATTTCAATGAACGTTTAAAAACAAAAAAGTAGTTATAAACTACTTTTTCTTTTTGTGACGGTTAGCTCTCGCTCTTTTTTTACGTTTGTGCGTCGCTACCTTATGTCTTTTTCTTTTTTTACCACTTGGCATAGTTGGTGATTTTGTGATTAATAAATATTTTTATTTTGCTTCGTTATTTACCTTTACTCCTTCAACAAACACTTTTGCAGGTTTAAATGCAGGAATGTTGTGGGCAGGAATTTTAATTGTGGTGTTTTTAGAAATGTTTCTTCCAGTTTTTTCAGCTCTTGTTTTCACAATGAAGCTTCCAAATCCTCTTAAATAAACATTGTCACCGGTTTCCAATGAATTTTTTACTTCGGTCATAAATGTTTCCACTGTTGCTTGAACATCTCCTTTTTCAAGACCTAATTTTTCCGAGATTTTTGCTACGATATCTGCTTTAGTCATTTTCTTGTGTAATTTATAATGGTATACTAATTTTTTAAGATTGCAAATATAGGAATAAAAAAAACAATTATTCAAGCTAATTCATTAAAATTTAATGACATAAACTTTTACTTTTGCGGCACAAAATTAAAATCATGGACTTTACTAACTCATTAATGCAGTGGTATTTACAAAATAAGCGAGATTTGCCGTGGCGAAAAACGGTCAATCCTTACAAAATTTGGCTTTCCGAAATTATGCTTCAACAGACTCGAGTAGCACAAGGAACACCCTATTTTTTTTCTTTTATAAAGGCTTTTCCAACAGTTTTTGACTTGGCTGCAGCCAATGAAGAGCAAGTTTTGAAACTTTGGCAAGGTTTGGGCTATTATTCTCGTGCTCGTAATTTGCATAAAACAGCTCAATATGTGGCGAATGAATTATCGGGTGTTTTTCCGGATAACTACAATGACTTGTTAAAATTAAAAGGGGTTGGTGAATATACAGCTGCTGCAATCGCTTCTTTTTCCTACAATGAAGCCGTTCCAGTTGTCGACGGGAATGTTTTCCGCGTTTTATCTCGCTATTTTGATGTGGAAACGGATATTGCTTCGGCTTCTGCCAAAAAAGAGTTTGCCGCTTTAGCTTTTGAATTGATGCCAAAACACAACCCTGGGGTTTTCAATCAAGCCATTATGGAGTTTGGAGCCTTGCAATGTGTTCCTAAAAGTCCCAATTGTGGGATTTGTGTTTTCAACACGAGTTGTGCCGCCTTGCAAAAAAAGAAAGTAGATCAACTACCTGTCAAGTCAAAAAAGCTAAAGGTCAGAAATCGGTTTTTTAATTATCTGGTAGTTTTGGATGATAATGATAATACGATAATCCAAAAGCGAATTGCAAAAGGAATTTGGCACAATCTCTATGAATTCCCTCTTATTGAAACAGAAAGGGTGGAAGATTTTGATTGTATTGTAAACTTAATTCAATCTGATTTTTTCAAAGGAAATGAAATTGTAGGTATTTCAGTAAGCAACCCGGAAACAATTATTCATAAATTATCGCATCAACATTTGCATATCAAGTTTTGGAAAATAAAAGTTAATGGAACAATCAAAAATGCCATCAATTCGAAAACTGTGAAAACATTTCCTTTCCCCATTGTGATTCATAATTTTATTGAAAAGGATTTTTTGAGCTAACTCAAAATTCAGTATATTTGAATGTAGAAAATACAGAATATGAATTCGACGTTAAACAAAGTAATGTTAATTGGTCATTTGGGCGACGATGTTAAGATGCACTATTTCAAAAGTGATTCTTGCATTGGAAAATTTCCTTTGGCAACAAACGAGACTTATATTAATAAGGAAACTGGCGAAAAAATTACTTCTACAGAGTGGCATAATATTGTTGTGAAGAATAAAGCGGCAGAATTGTGCGAAAAATATTTGTCAAAGGGCGATAAAGTTTATATTGAAGGTCGCATAAAATCGCGCCAATGGCAAGCTGATGATGGCTCAATTAAATACATTACAGAAATTCAAGCAATTGATTTTACTTTCCTTACAACTAAAAAGGAAATTGATGGCGTTAAAGAGAATAAATCCGTTGAACCAACAAAAAATGCTAACTTTGACACACAAAACAACGACTTTCCAGTAAATGATTTGCCGTTTTGATTGTTTAATTAACCACTTTTAATTTGGATCCGGAGCCCAGCTTGTTTCTTCAATACATTTTAGATACTAATTTAGTATTTGGATTTGT
>CANHNG010000141.1 GCA_947461915.1 Flavobacteriaceae bacterium | reverse complement strand
TTCTTTTAGTGGAATAAAAACGGCAACTGTTGACAAAGGCAGAGCCGAAAAAGCAGCTTTAACACGAGCCGAAAACAAAATTTTCAAACCATTGTCTACGATGTTTGAACGATATGCCACCGTGTTTGAGCAACTAGGTTTTTCTCTAGATTTATCGAATCCGGTATTTCCGCCAAAACAAAAATTAGACACAGAAATAGTCGATTTAATTGGAGAGAACTACCAGAAATTAATTGGAATTGCGCCTTTTGCGCAATACGATTCCAAAGTATATCCTTTGGATTTAATGCAACAGGTCATCGATAAATTAGCTTCAATCAAAACCGATAAAATCCTACTTTTTGCGGGAGGGAAAAAAGAAATAGAATTGCTCCATTCGCTTTCAAAAGACCAAAAAAACGTAATTGTTGTTGCCGGGCAACTCAAGTTCAAACAAGAATTGCAACTCATCAGCAATCTCGATGTGATGCTTTCGATGGATTCCGGGAATGCCCATTTGGCGGCCATGCTTGGCGTAAAAGTCATCACGCTTTGGGGTGCCACGCATCCTTTTGCTGGTTTTTCGCCTTTCAACCAACCGTTGGGAAATGCCTTGACGGCTGATATAGGTCTGTTCCCAAAATTACCCACTTCGGTATATGGGAATAAAAAAGTGGCAGGTTATGAAAATGCGATTCGGACGATTTTGCCAATAAATGTTGTTGAAAAAATTACACTTTCCCTAAAGTAAAAAAAACTTCCCTGAAAAGGTAAGTTTTTGTTTATCATTAAAGTTGTTTTAAACGTCATCATAATCCACCACAACAGTTTCAGAGGTAGGATGCGCTTGGCAGGTGAGCACTAAACCTTCCGCGATTTCACTATCAGTAAGGATGGAGTTTTTCTTCATTTCGGCAGTTCCTGATTTTACTCGTGCCAGGCAGCTGCTGCAAATACCGCCTTGACAAGAATACGGAGCATCAACTCCTTGTTTGAGTGCCGCTTCGAGTATGGTTTGTTTCTGAGACATTTCGAAAGTCGTTTCCTCATCATCAACCCTAATGGTAATTTTGGTATGGCCTTCATTAGAACTTACCACTTTATTTTCGAGAGATGAAGTGGAGAATAATTCAAATTTAATAGCCGATTCGCTGATGTTGTGTTCTTTTAATGCCTTAGAAACGGTGTTGATCATTTCTTCGGGACCGCACAAATAGAATTTGTCGAATTCTAATGCCGCATGCTTGTTGTTCAACACAAAATTTACGGCAGCTTTGTCGATTCGACCAAAAAGGGCTCCATCTGCTTTTGCTTGACTGAAAACGTAATGAACAAAGAATCGGCCCGTATAATTGGATTGCAATTCGTGTAATTCTTGATGAAAAATGGTTTCTTTAGGTGATTTATTGCCGTAAACCAAAACAAAAGAACTTTGTGGTTCACTTTTCAAAACGGATTTCAGAATAGAAATTACAGGCGTAATTCCGCTACCAGCCACAAAAGCAGCATAGTTTTTCCGGCGGTCGGTGTGAGGTTCAAAAGTGAATTTTCCTTCTGGTTTTCCCACTTCAAGAACATCACCTACTTTTAGTTTAGTGTTCGCAAACTGGGAGAATTTTCCGTTTTTCACGGCTTTCACCGCAATTCTTAGTTCACCGCTTTCAGGATCAGCACAAATAGAATAGGCACGGCGAATTTCCTGTCCGTCCAGCGTTAATCTTAAATTGACATATTGACCGGCAATAAAAGTATAATGGGATTTAAATTCCTCAGGTACGTTAAAAAGTATAGAAACAGCGTCCTTGGTCTCGCGTTTTATTTCTTTTATGACAAGTTTTTTGAATAATGGCATGAAAATATTTTTTACAAAAATAGGAAACGACAAATAAATCCGACAAATAAAACGGGATATATTTCATTTTAACCCTAAAGTTCCAATAATTTATAGTTTATACCAGAATGGATAGTTGAAGATTACCGGAACTGGAAACCTTTTTTGCCGTTTAAATTTCTATAATTCAAAAAGAAACGTATTTTTACCAGTCTTTATACTAAATGACACTTTTTAAAGTTAAATGACAAACACGTTTCCCATTGAAAACCAAGATATTTAAACACATATTCTCTCTTATATTTTTGCTTGTTTTGGTTGCTTGCTCTACCAAAAGAGACAATTTCCTATCCAGAAATTCCCATGCTTTAAGCACAAAATACAATATTTTGTATAACGGTCAAATAGGACTGGACAAAGGAATGCTAGCCATAAAGGCGGATGCCAAAGACAATTTTTGGAAGCGATTACCAGTTGAAAGCATGCAGATCAATGATGATTTCCCTGCCGAGGCAAAACCCAAAAACACTGATTTTGAATTGGCCGAAACCAAAGCAACTAAGGCAATTCAGAAACATTCCATGAACATTGCCGGAAGAGAAAGAAATAGTCAAATAGACGAAGCCTATTTGCTGCTCGGAAAATCGCGATATTATGACCAAAGATTTGTTCCCGCTTTAGATGCCTTCAATTATATTTTATACAAATATCCCAACAGTAGCAACATTTATCAAGCCAAAATATGGCGTGAAAAAACTAATATGCGTTTGGGAAATGATGCCCAAGTGGTAAAAAACATAAGTAGACTGTTGAGCTATAAAACTTTGAAAAATCAAGATATTGCAGATGCCAACGCATTGCTATCAGAGTCTTTTTTGAATTTGGAAGAAAAGGATAGTGCCGTGGCGAAATTAAAAATTGCAGAAAAATTCACCAAAGTGAATGCTGAAAGAGCAAGATATCGATTCATCTTGGGACAACTTTACGAAGAATTAGGAAAAAAAGACAGTGCTGTGGAAAGCTTTCAATCGGTTATTGTGATGAAAAGAAAATCGGAAAGGAAGTACATTATTCAGGCCCAAGCCAAAAAAGCCCAATTGTTTGATTTCCAAAAAGGAGACACGACGGCTTTTTTAAAAACCTACAATGACTTAATTAAAGACAGGGAAAACAGACCTTTTCTAGACGTAATTTTTCATCAACTGGGGGCTTTTTATGATAAAAGTAACCATCAAAAGCTAGCTTTGGAGTTTTACAATACCTCTTTAAGAAAAAAATCTACTGACCCGTATTTAGTTGCGTCTAATTATAGGAACATTGGAAATATGTATTTTAAAAACACCGACTATCAAAATGCGGCAAAGTATTATGACAGCACACTTGTTAAGTTGGACGTCAAAACAAGAGAGTATATTCATATTCAAAAAGTAAGGAAAGATTTAGACGAGGTCATACAATATGAGAATGTCGCCAAGAGAAATGACAGTATCATTAATGTAGTATCACTTTCGGAATCAGAAAGGACTATTTATTTTGACAAGTATATAGAAGCTCTAAAAAAGAATGACGAAATTAAGAGAATTGCTTTGGAAAAACAAAAGGAAAAACTCGAAAATGCCGCGAACAATGGCAACCCCGATTTGCAAAGTCAGAATGTTGCCCTTCAAGACGCCGCAGGGAAACCCATTAAAAAAGTGTCTATGGCACCTCCCGCAATGGACAATGCTTCCTTAAATCAAACGGCAAGCACTTTTTATTTTTATAATCCTTCTTTGGTAGCCTTTGGGAAATTGGAATTTAAAAAAATATGGGGAAGTAGATCCGTAAATGGTAATTGGAGATTATCATCTAGTACCAGTGACACAATGGTTAAGGACACCCTAAGCGACCATAACAAAATGGCAGAAACCAAATTGACAGTAGAAAAAGCAGTGGAAGAAAAATACACTGCAGAATACTATCTGAAACAACTTCCAAAAACACAAATAGAGACAGACAGCATTGCTAAGGAACGCAATTTTGCCTATTATCAACTTGGAGTCATTTACAAGGAAAAATTTAAGGAAAATGAATTGGCGAGCAACAAGCTCGAACAGTTATTACAACAGAATCCTGAAGAAAAGTTGGTGCTTCCTGCGATGTACAATTTGTTTAAGATATACCAAATTACCAATAGTGTCAAGGCTGAAGAGATGAAAAACAGGATTTCTTCCCGATATCCAAATTCTCGATATACTCAAATTATAAATAATTCAACTCAAAATACGCTTTCTGAAAATGAAAATTCAGCGATGGTGTATAACAAATTGTATCGATTGTATCAACAAGAACAATTTCCTACTGTTTTGCAACAGTTAGAGGAATTGATAACACAATATTCAGGGAATGAAATCGTGCCTAAATTTGAATTGCTCAAGGCAAATGCCATTGGAAAACTTCAAGGATTAGAAGCCTATAAAAGTGCCATGCAATATGTTGCCGACAATTACCCGAATAGTGAGGAAGGCAAAAAAGCACAGGAAATAGTAACAACTGAAATTCCGCTTCTTGAAAATATGGCATTTAGTGCCACGGATACGAAAAACTGGAAAATCATTTATAAATTAACCGCTCATGACGAGAAAACGCTAAATCTACTAGAGGGAAAAATAAACGCTTTTCTTGCCAAAGAGGTTCATAAGATATTATCCTACTCATGTGATAATTATACCGGAAAAGAAATTTTCGTCAGCATTCATGGTATAAATTCGCAAGCTTATGGAAATGCCATTGTCACTGCATTAAAAGAAAAATTTAAAGTTGGCGAACCTGGTATTGTGGTTTCAGGGGAAAATTATAAGGTGATCCAAATCAAGAAAAACCTTTCAGAATATTTGGCACAACCAAAAACTGTTGCTGTTCCAGATCAACTAACTGCTCCTGAGCAAGAAGCCTCACAGTCATTAAATCCAACCCAAGTATTGCCAATCCAAAAGACACCGGCAGCTAAGAGTGCTGATTTGGCAATTCCAATAAGTGGTGACGCCCCAAATGCCAATCCCCCTTCAAAGCAGTAAAGTATGTTTGATAAAAAAACCAAATCATATACTGATCTTTTAGGGAAGACAAACAGAATTGTTGAAGGAACAACAATAAAGGGAGATATAATTTCGCATGCTGATTTCAGGCTTGATGGGGAATTAACAGGAAATTTTCAATCGAAAGGGAAAATAGTTATCGGACCGGCAGGAAGTGTTACCGGAGATATTATATGCAGGAATGCCGACATAGAAGGAAAATTCGATGGAAAAATTCACGTTGCCGAAATACTGAATGTAAAGCATAAAGCCAGTATTTATGGCGAGGTAGTCTGCGGAAAATTATCCGTGGAGCCCGGTGCTGACTTTAGTGCATCTTGTATGATGAAGACCATTTCTAAAAACCACATTGCAAATGACGGACAACCAAAACCCGAAGAAGCAAAACAATAATAAGTGGCTTGCTCTTATTAATATTCCCATCCAAATGGGAGCAATCATATTTCTGTTTTCGTATTTTGGAAATTGGTTGGACGAGAAATACCCAAATCCACATCATATTTATGTCAAAATCCTTACTTTAGTTGGAGTTGCCATCGCATTTTACAATATCAATAGACAACTTAAAGAGATTAACAAATCGACATAATAACCAAATGAATTTAAAAAAGTTCCAACCTATTCT
>CANHNG010000140.1 GCA_947461915.1 Flavobacteriaceae bacterium | reverse complement strand
CCTAATTGGCCGTTGTCATAAAGCATTTTTTCAAAATGGGGCACGTGCCATTTATTATCCACCGAATAGCGTGAAAATCCGCCATCAACGGTGTCAAAAACTCCCCCAAACGCCATTCTGTTCAAGGTGAGATTTACAAATTCAAGTAATTCATTGTCGTTTTTTTGGTGTGCGAAACGCAACAAGAAATGATAATTATTAGGCATCATAAACTTGGGAGAACTCGCCATTCCACCAAATTCCAAATCAAAACTCATTTTCCACTTTTCTACTAAAGCGAGAATTTGTTCTTGTGCCTCAACTGCGCTCGGGATGGCATTTGGTTTTTTATTTTGCGTGATTCCTATGGATTGAATTCCTTGATGTAGTTTTTCGGCATAATCAATCATTTTCTCGGGAGCGGATAGGTATATTTCCTGTAATTGGCCAAGAGTATGTATCCAATCCTGCTTTCTGAAATAAGTTCCTCCCCAAACGGGTCTTCCATCTGGAAGTGTAACCACATTTAGTGGCCATCCGCCGCGACCAGTCATAATTTGAATGGCTTTCATGTAAACAGCGTCCACATCAGGGCGTTCTTCTCGGTCCACTTTGATGGAAATGAAATGAGCATTCATGACATCGGCGACTTCGTCGTCTTCGAAACTTTCGTGTTCCATGACGTGACACCAATGGCAAGCCGAATAGCCGATGCTTACAATGATCAGCTTGTTTTTTTCTTTAGCTTCCGATAATGAATTTGGATTCCAAGCTTTCCAATGTACGGGATTAGTGACGTGCTGTAATAAATACGGACTGGTTTCTTGCGAAAGTTGGTTCATTTTTTAAAGCTGATTATGCATTTACCGCCTCGACGGTAATGCTTTCGTCGTTAAGCATGCTTTTCAGCATATTTTCTATTCCGCTTTTCAAGGTAAAAGTAGAGGAGGGACAGCCACTGCAGGCACCTTGAAGGATAACTTTTGCCGTTTTCGTTGATTCGTCATACGATTCAAACGCAATATTGCCACCATCGGCTTGAACCGCTGGTTTTACGTATTCTTCCAATATATTGATGATTTGTTGCGAAGTGAGGTCTAGCTTATCAAAGTTCTCCGTTTTTATAGCCTCTTGTTCAACGCTTGCAGCAATCAAGTTTTCATCAAGTACGGTTCCTCCGTTCTCGATATATTGTTTGATAAAACTTCTTATTTCCAAGGTGATATCTTGCCAATCGTTGATTTCATATTTGGTCACTGAAATGTAATTTTCATCAATAAAAACTTCTTTTACATAAGCGAATTTGAATAATTCTTTTGCCAAGGGAGAGGCTGACGTTTCGTCGATATTTTTAAATTCAATAGCGGTTTTAGTTAACATTCTGCTTACCACAAATTTCAAGGCTGCCGGATTTGGAGTTGTTTCTCCATAAACGGTTATGGATTGTTTTTGCGTTTTGTTTTCTTGGGGTGTAATAATTTTACCACCATTGGAAACAAACAACTTTATTTGTTCCGCCACGGCATCCTTTACGCCTTCCCATTCCACAATACTAAATTTTTCGATTGCGATGAAATTCCCCGAGATATAGACTGTTTTTACGAAAGGCAAATAAAACAGTTGTTGTGCCAAAGGAGAATTTTTGGCCTCATCAATATTTTTGAATTCAAAACTCTCATTTTGGGTAATAAAATCTTCAAATTCGAATTTTAATATGCTGGGATTTTGTGTTTCTTTTATAGTTATTTTTGGCATGAGTTCTTTAATTTTTTACAAATTTAGCGAAGTTATTTTCTACTAATACCTATATTTGATTTTTTAATGAATAAATTAGCTTTAATCTCGTTTCAATTGAATAATTATTCTTTTTTTTGCGTTGTTTTTAATTGGTGCCAAAGCTCATTAATATAACACTATTTGAATGGTATATAAAATCAAGATTTTATTAGTCTTTATTCTGATTAGCCAGAACTCTTTTTCACAGGAGGGAATTGCGGTTTATTCTGACTATTTATCGGATAATTATTATTTGATTCACCCATCAATGGCAGGCGCAGCAAACTGTGCAAAAATTAGACTTACTGCTCGAAAACAATGGTTTGGTCAGGTAGATGCGCCAGCACTCCAAACCCTAAGTTTTAACGGAAGAGTGGGGGAAAAATCTGGAATGGGAATTATACTTTTTAGCGATAAAAACGGCTACCATTCACAGAAAGGAGTTAAGTTTAGTTATGCGCATCACATTATGTTTTCTCGAAACGAGATTGATTTAAATCAACTGTCTTTTGGTCTGAATGTAGTAATGATTCAAAGTCAATTAGACGAAACTGAGTTTTTGCAATCAGGCGATTTTGATCCGATTATTGATGGGACCATTGTTCAAAAAGACTCTTATTTTAATATTGATATTGGGACATCCTACAATTATTTAGATTTTTATGTACATGGAACAGTAAAGAATGTCATTGAAACGAGAAGAGGAATTTATACCGAGTACGAAAGTGATAATCTAAGGAAATATTTAATAAGCGCTGGTTATTTGTTTGGAGATAAAGACAGAATACTATGGGAACCCTCCATTTTATTTCAACTTGTGGATAAAACGAAAGAAAAAGCGATTGACGTTAACATGAAAGCCTATAAAAATTTCGATTTCGGAAAACTTTGGGGAGTTTTGTCCTATCGCAGAAGTTTCGATAGTGCTGAATTCCATAGTGGAAGCGCGGTTTCTTCACAAAAACTGCAATATATTACACCAATTGTTGGGGTTAATTTTCAAAATTATATGTTTGCCTATACGTATTCTCATGTTTCAGGGGACATAAAATTTGATAATGGTGGCTATCACCAAATCACTCTAGGAATCAATTTATTTTGTAAAAGAGAGCGATATGAATGCAATTGCCCCGCCATTAATTAATTTTATTAAACCATCATACGCTTAATTTATCGGGATGTCAATATTATCTGTAAACGGGAAAACTCCAAATATACCTGAAGATTGCTATGTTGCGGAGAACGCTACTATAGTGGGCGATGTAACCTTTGGCGATTTGTGCAGCGTTTGGTTTAATGCCATTATTAGAGGTGATGTTCATTTTATTACCATTGGAAATAAAGTGAATATTCAAGATGGCGCCATTATTCACTGTACCTATCAAAAACATCCCACAATTATAGGAAATAATGTCTCTATTGGGCACAATGCGATAGTTCACGGCTGCACGGTTCAAGATAATGTCTTAATAGGAATGGGCGCAATAGTGATGGATAATTGTGTTATAGAAAGCAATTCCATTATTGCCGCAGGTGCCGTTGTTACTCAAAACACAGTGGTACAATCTGGAAGTATTTATGCTGGGGTTCCTGCCAAAAAAGTAAAGGATATCGACCAGTCCGATTTTGCTGGTGAAATCGAACGCATTGCCAATAATTATGTAATGTATTCAGACTGGTACAAAAAAGAATAACAGAGGACTAAAAATCTTTTTCAATCACTTCATATTTATCTTCTAGAATATCAGTAAGTACCTTGGCGTTGGTATTAGTATAGAAAATGGGGTCGTTTTTTTTAGCCAATGAAAACCCCACTTTTTCTCGTAAGATATTTTCGGTTTGTTTGGCCACCGCTTCGCCCGAATCGATAATTTGAATGGTTTCTGGAATTATTTTTTTTATTTGGGGAATCAAATAGGGATAGTGGCTACAACCTAAAACAAGATAATCAATATTAGCTTCAACCATTGGTGATAGATAGGATTGGAGCAGTTGTGTCATTTCTGACGAATCTATTTTGCCACTTTCTATGAGTTGAACTATCCCATGACCCACTTGTTCAATGATTTTTGTATGCTGAAACTTCTCGGTGGTTTTGTTGAAAAGCTCACTGTTTAACGTCCCCTGTGTTGCCAATATTCCTATGGTTTGGGTTTTCGAATGCGTTGCAGCTGGTTTTATGGCCGGTTCTATGCCAATAAACGGTACCGAATATTTTGCTCTTAATTCCTGAATGGCATTGGTGGTTGCCGTATTACAGGCTACCACAATTAATTTGCAACCCATACTAAGCAATAACTCCGTGTTTTTTATGCTTAGTGCTATAATCTCAGCCTTCGATTTTTGGCCGTAAGGGGCATTTTTGCTATCGGCTAGGTATACGGTTTTCTCGTTGGGAAGCAAATGGTGAATAGCCGACCAAATGGAAGTTCCTCCAATGCCCGAGTCAAAGATTCCGATAGGTTGATTGTTATGCATAAAAACAGTAATTGCGACTGATTAAATATACTATAAATTTATATTTTAACAAAAAAACTGCTCGGTCCAATAATTGGTGAGCAGTTTTTTAAAAGTGAATCGTTTATATTAGAAACCTAAATCCTTTTTAACGTCGGCAGTCAAGTTTGGACCATCGGCAAGTAAAAGTGTAGCGCCATCAAGTATGTATTGAAAACCTTTTGCCTTACCCACTTTTTGGATAGAAGCTTTTACTTTTTCGTAGATAGGTTTTGTAATGTCTTCTTGTTTTTGTTGTAATTCTTTCTGGGCATTTTGACCAAATTCTTGGATTCTTTTTTGCATATCAGAAACCTCTTTTTGACGTTCTCCATTTATTGCTTCGCTAACAGTTGAAGCTTCGGCATCATATTTTTTTAATTTTGCCTGAAATTCTTCTGCCATTTTTTTGTAATCGGCATCGTAAGTAGTACTTAGTTTTTCGAGTTGTTTTTGAGCATCTAACATTGCTGGCATTTTTGACATGATTTCGCTCACATCAACATGGGCAGTTTTTGCTTGTGCATTAATTGTTTGGCTGGCTCCTAATATTAGTATTGAAGCAATTAGTAAAGTTTTGATTTGTTTCATCGTTTTTAAAATATTTAGTAATTAATTATTGTTTGTAATCTATTTTGTTGCTTTTAATTTTTCCTCGTTTACTTTTTTAGCGGCTTCTCTATCTTCGAGCACTTTTTTCTTCTTTTCTTCCAGTGCTTTTTTATTGTCTTCAATGGTTTTTTTGCGATCTTCCAATGTTTTTGCTCTAGCTTCCATTTGCTTTTTCTTAGCATCTTCTACTGATACTTTTTCGGGCACTTCGGTTTTTGAGTTTTCAATTACGGTATGGGGGGGTATATCCTCTATAATTTTTGTTTCAGAAACCATGCCAGTTTTTTTAGCTTCTCTTTCTAATAATATTTGTTTCCTTTTTTCTTCTATAGCCTTTTTTTGATCTTCAACTGCTTTTTTGCGATCCTCAATCGTTTTTGCTTTCTCCTCTGTCTGTTTTTGTTTTGCCTCAGCTGCAGCAGTTGTTTTTGAAACCTCTACAATTTTTTCTGGCACAATTGGAGCTGTTTTTGATTCCGCAGGAGTTACCACACTCTTTTTGGCTTCTCTTTCCTCAAGTAGCTGTTTTCTTTTTTCCTCTACCGCTTTTTTACGATCCTCTACTGCTTTTTCCTCTACCTGTTTTTGTTTTGCCTCTTCTGCTGCTTTTTTTGCAGTTTCTTTGTCTGTTTCGGTAGTAGTTTCGGATGTTT